>DATNNI010000114.1:0-20110 GCA_035601915.1 Xanthobacteraceae bacterium | reverse complement strand
CGGCTCTCGACAAAATAGACGAAAAGGACAGGTTTGACGTACCGTTTAAGTGCCTTTCGAGCAATTCGAGTTCCTTGACTTATATGACAGACATACACGAGGTATTCGTTACCCACCATTGGAAAATGAATGGTGATTGTTTGTTCGCCAACGTGAAGCCAGATTTATTGGGGGTTTGGCTTTCCGTAAATAAGGAAATCACACGAATTGAAGATTTGCCCCCAAACGCAAAAAAGCTTGCTGATATTCTTGCGGTAGCCGAAATCCAATTCGGATACGGGCATGACGACATTCCTAAAGGACAGTTTTCTCTAATCGTCGGCAATGGACCGTCTCCTGACCGTTAGATGTACTCCCCGTCCGACGCGTTCCCGCGCCGCGCCGATCGTCCGGCGAATTAATCCTCCCCCTTCGCCGCTTCTTCACCCCAACAACAAGCCGTCGCCGCAACGGAACAGGCTGATGTCGAACGCGTACGTGTGATCGCGGGCGACCGCCGCATGTTGGCTTTGCGGCCAACGGCGCCGCAACCTATACAAACTGAATGCCGACCTGATTGCCCCGCCGCCACTTGATGCGGGCCTTGCGCCCCGCGGAGTTCAGCGACAGCAACAAGGCAAATGATTTGGTAATTTCACCTTCGATCGACAACCGCGCTCCGGTTGGAGAAAGGTTAATGACGCGGCACGGCCGGACGGCAAAGCTGCTATCTAATCGAATCCAGGCCCGAGAGCCTAATGTGCTACGGCCCGATTTGCGCCGTTCGGTGCGCTTTCTTGCGAACATTGCGGGCATCCGGCGAGAGCAACGTTACGCTCATAGTAATGTCGCGGAGTCCTACTAATGCGTAAAAGACGATCTCCGGCTTCGCGGCCTCGCATCGTTTCCCGGGCGCGGCGCAGCGCCAAAAGCGCGTTCACGCGCGTCGTAAAATCAGCGCGTAGGATGGGTTGAGCGCCGCGAAACCCATCGTCGGATGGCAATGGTGGGTTTCGCTCCCCGCTCAACCCACCCTACGATCTTCCGCCTCCTTCACGCCAACAACAAGCCTTCGCCGCAGCGGGAAAAGGCTGATGTCGAAAGTGCGCGCGATCACGCCCCAGACGCCGGAGGGTGCAAACAACATCAGCAGGATGGCCAGCCCGCCGAGGATGATCAGGTACCAGGAGCCGAGCGACGCCAGGTAGAATTGCAGCAGGTAGAAGATGGCGACGCCGATGATTGGGCCCTCCATGGTGCCGATGCCGCCGATGACGACAATGAAGATGACGTAAGCCGTCCAGTCGATCAGCGAGAAGGCGGCATCCGGCGAAATGCGCGCCTTCTGCAAAAAGATCAGCGCGCCGATCATGCCGGTGACGGCGGCAACCGCGACATAGATAAAGAGCTTGGTGCGGAACACATCGACGCCGCTACTCTCGGCGGCGGCTTCGGAATCGCCGATGGCGGAGAGCGCCAGGCCGTGGCGCGAGCGCAGCAGCCAATAGACCAGCGCGAAGGTGACGAACGCCAGCACCAACGCCAGCCAGTAAGAAATGATGTCACGCGCGGCGGGCCCGCGGACCTGGAGAAGATTGCGGACCAGATCGAGGCCGAAGATCGTGTTCACGATCTCCGGCGGCAGCGACGTTCCGGTGCCGCCGCCCAGTTGCTTGACCTGCGCCAGGATCAGCCGGCACACCTCGGCGACCACCCAGGTGCCGATAGCGAAATAAGCGCCGCGCAAGCGAAACACGATCAGCGCCGCCGGGATGGCGACGAGGCCCGCGACCGCGCCGGCGAGCACGATGGCGATGATCGGATCGAGGCCGGCGACAATGGTGAAGGCGAACAGCGCATAAGCGCCCACGCCGACAAAAGCCTGCTGACCGACGGACGTCAGCCCGGCGCTGGCGGCGAGCAGATTCCATAACTGCGCCAGCGCCAGCATGGTGAAGACGTAAAACATTTCCTGCAACAGCGTGCGGCTGGCAAAGGCCGGCATGGCGATCAGCACGACGAGGATCGGAATGGCCAGCGCCAGCGCGATGGTCGACGCGCGCGTCGCGGTGGTGACGCGGAAGCGCCCGGGTTGTTTTGCCGCGGCGCCGAAACCGGCTGGTAAATTGCCGCTGTCCGTGTCGCTGTTCATGGCGCTGCTCATGGCGCGGCCTTTAATCCGTTGCGCGCGGGAATAGCCCGCGCGGCCGCAGCACCAGCACAATCAGGAAAGCGATGTGGCCGGAGAGGATTTGCCATTCGGGATCGATGTGCGCGCCAATGGTTTGGGCGAGGCCCACGACAATGCCGCCTGCAAGCGTGCCCCAGAGGCTGCCTAGCCCGCCGATGATCACCGCCTCGAAGGCGTAAAGGAGGCGCGCCGGGCCGATGCTCGGGTCGAAATTCGCGCGGGTGCCAAGAAAGAACGCGGCGACGGCGCAGACCGCGACCGCAATCGCCATGGTCAGCGCGTAAATCGATTTGTTGTTGATGCCCATGAGCTGCGCGATCTCGACGTCGTCGGAGGTGGCGCGAAAGGCGCGGCCTATTGCCGTGCGGTAGAACAAGCCGTTGAGCAGTACGATCACGGCGATCGCCGCGGTGAGGCAAACCAGCGGCATCACGCCGACGGCAATGCCGCCGCCTAGCGGCAGCGAAGCGCCTTGCAGCGACCCGACATTGAGGAAGCGGGTGTCGGCGGAGAAGGCTTCGAGCAAGCCGTTTTGTATGATGATGGAAAGCCCGAAGGTGATCAGCAAGGGCGGCAGGATGTTGCGGCCGAGCACGCGGTTGAGGATCGCCGCCTGCAGGAAATAGCCGACAGCAAACATCACCGGCAGCACAATGGCGAACGCGGCGATGAGCGGCAGGCCGGCTGCCGTCAGCGCCAGTATCAGAAAAGCGCCGAGCACGATCAGATCGCCATGCGCCAGATTGACGAGCCGCATAATGCCGAAAATCACCGAGAGCCCGGTGGCATAAAGCGAGTAAAGCCCGCCGAGCAAGACGCCCTGGATGATGGTGTCGATCCAGCCGAGCATCGCCTTAAATTCCGAAATAGGCGGCGTGGATTTCGTCGCGGGTCAGCTCTTGCGGCCTGCCGGAGAGACTGACGCGGCCTTCCTGAAAGCAATAAGCCCGGTCGGCGACCGACATGGCGTGCATCAGATCCTGCTCGACCAACACCACACTGGTGCCGCGGGTTTTAATGTCGGCGAGCGCCGCGTAGATATCGCGGATCACAATCGGCGCCAGCCCGAGGCTGATCTCGTCGCACAACAGGATGCGCGGATTGGACATCAGGCTTCGGCCGATGGCGACCATCTGCTGCTGGCCGCCGGACAGGGTAGTCGAGGGCGAATGCCGGCGTTCCAGCAACACGGGGAACAGCCGATATACCGCGGCGAGGTTCCACGTGCCGCCATCGCGGCGGCCATAGGCGCCGACCAACAGGTTTTCTTCGACCGAGAGCGACGAGAACAGCCGCCGCCCCTCGGGCACGAGCGCAATGCCGAGCTTGACCACGTCGTAGGCGGGAAGCGCGCCGATGTCGCGGCCGTCGAGCCGCACCGCCGACGGCGGCCGCGGCAGCAGTCCCGAAATGGATTTGAGGAAGGTCGATTTGCCGGCGCCGTTGGCGCCGATAATGGCGACGGTCTCGCCCTCATTGAGGATAAAGCTGATGCCGAACAGCGCCTGAAAATCCCCGTAGAAGGCGGTGAGGTCGCGGGTTTCCAGTACGGGCCCTTTGGACTGCGTCACGCCGCAATGCCCATGTAAATCTCGCGCACTTCAGCAGAGGCCATGACCGAGCGCGGCTCGCCTTCGATGATTTTGCGGCCGAAATTGAGCACGACGAGGCGGGTGACGACGGCGACCAGCGCATGCACGATGTGCTCGATCCAGATGATGGTCACGCCGGAGTTTTTGATCTCCTGAATGAGTTGCACCAGCTCGGCGCATTCGGCTTCGGTCAAGCCGCCGGCGATCTCATCGAGCAGAAGGAGCCGCGGCGCACTGGCCAACGCACGCGCCAGCTCGAGACGCTTCCTTCCGAGGAGGTTCAGGGTGCCGGCGCGGCGATTGGCCATGGCGATGAGGCCGGTGCGTTCGAGAATTTCGCCGCAGGCATCGACAACCTGCGCTTCGCGTTGGCGGCGGCCGTGAATGGCGGCGACCAAAAGGTTCTCGAACACCGTCAGGTTTTCGAACGGGTGCGGAATCTGAAACGACCGGCCGATACCGGCGATGCAACGCTGGCGCGGCGGCGCGCCGGTAATGTCGTGACCGTCGAAGCTGACTTTACCGCTGTCCGGCGTGTGCAGGCCGGTGATGAGATTGAACAGCGTCGACTTGCCGGCGCCGTTCGGCCCGATAATGCCGAGTGCTTCGCCTTGCGCGACGTCGAGATGAGCGAGGTCGACCGCTTTCAGCGAGCCGAACGATTTGGTCAGATTGTCGAGCGTTAGAATCACGCGGCCGCCCAGCGAAGTGCCGGCCCAGCGGGCCGGCACCGAGTTCTTTTCGTCGTTGAGCGGTGAGGGCGCGACGCTTAAGCGATCGGCTCCATCTTGCCGCCAGTGGGAATTTCCGGCGCCGTTTTGTTGTCGGTGATGACGATGTCGTATTTGCTGCCGTCGCGCAAGCGCCACTGGCCGCCGACCAGCGGCGTCTTGGCGATGTTTTTCGCGGCGAAGGGCGGCAGGTTTTTGCCGTTCCACGCGATCGGCCCGACCACGGTGTTGAGGTTGGTCGCGGCAATCGCCTTCACCATCCCTTTGTTGTCGCCCACGCCGCCGGAGCGCTTGGCGACGTCGACCGCAAGCTCGAACAGCGCGTGCACGAAGCCGATCGGCTGCGTCCACTGCTTGCCCGAAGACTTCTCGTAGGCGCCGGCGAGCTCCTTCGCCGATTGGCCGGTGAGTGACGATTTGAACGGATGGTTCGGCGACCACCAGACTTCCGAAGAAAGATTATTGCCGTTCTTGCCCAGCGCTTCGACCGCGACCGGGAACAGAATGGCTTTGCCGATCGACGCCACCTTCGGCTTGAAGCCTTGCTGCGACGCCTGGTTCCAGAAGGTGGTGAAATCGGGCGGGATCATCACGCCGGTGATGATTTCGCAATTCGCCTTTTTGAACGCGGCGATCTGCGCCGAGAAGTCGTCGGTGAGATTCTGATAGCGGCCGGGATCGGTCAGCGTGAAGCCGAGCTTGTCGAGGACCGGCGGGAAGCCGACCTGCTTGCTGCCCCAGGCGTTGCCGTCACCATCATTGGGGAACAGTCCGCCGACCGCTTTGTCGGTGCTGACCTGTTGCCACATGTTGGTGAAGACGGCGATGACGTCTTCGAGGCCCCAGAAGAAGTGATAGGTGTAGTTGAAGGGCTTCCACGCTGGCGGGCCGCCGCCCGGATCGGCTTGACGGCCGATGAAGTAGGGCTGCCACGGCGCGACCGTCGAGATGCACGGCACCTCCTCGATTTCGCACTGCGTGGAGACCGGGTTGGTGGTTTCCGGCGTCGATGCCACCAGCATAAGATCGATTTTGTTGGAGACGATCAGCTCTTTGGCGACTTCGCCGGCGCGGTTGGGGTTGGACTGACTGTCCTTCACCGTGACTTCGACCGGCAGCGTGGCGCTGCCGACTTTGACGCCGCCTTTCACCTTCTCGAGAAAACTTGAAATGATGAACTTATCGGCTTCCGCGAATGCGGCGAGCGGGCCGGTCTGCGGGCTCACGTAACCGAGCTTGAAAGTTTGCGCGGCGCGCACCGCCGGCGCGAATACCGGACCGGCAGCAAGTGCTGCGCCGGTCGCCGCCGAAGCTTTCATGAATTTCCGCCGACTAATGCGGAACGTCTTTGACGCGCTTGCCATCATCGTCCTCCCTGATCGCCTGGCCCGGCGCCTCGCGAGGCGGGGTCGTTAGGCGTTAATTCCCCCTGCGAAGTCCTTGGCTTGCGTTCCTAAACGGTGCCGCGTAAGTTCGATTATCGAACTAAGGTTCGCATATCACCTACTCTTACTGAGAGCTGAAACCCTGTCAATCGCCGAGCCGCGCGCACCGATCGAAGGCAAGCCCATGGTGCAGGACAAGGAGTTTATGGCGACGCTTGCCAAGGGCCTCACCGTGCTGGGCTCGTTCGACAAGCAGCGGCCGGCAATGACGCTGTCGCAAGCGGCGCGCGTCACCGGCCTGTCGCGCGCGACGGCGCGGAGGATTCTCCGCACGCTCACCGAGCTCGGTTACGTCGCGCAAAACGGCCGCGAGTTCTCGCTGTCGACCGGAATCTTGAAGCTCGGCTTCGCCTATCTGGCGACCCAGAATTGGATCGAGCAGGCGACGCCGCTGATGCGCCAGCTCAGTGAGGAATTTCACGAGTCGTGTTCAGCCGCGATCCTGGAGGACACCGAGATCGTGTATGTCGCGCGCTTTCCGGCGCGGCGCATTATGTCGGTGACGCTTGCTGTTGGTACGCGGTTGCCGGCCTTTCATACGTCTTTGGGCAGAATCCAGCTCGGGTTTCTCGACGAAGCCGAACTCTGGCGGCGATTAATGTCGCGGCGCATCGAAGCTTACACGCCGTCGACCATTACCGATGTGCAAGCTCTCTACCAGCGGGTTCAGGACGACCACGCCCAAGGCTTTTCCATCGTCGATGAAGAACTCGAGCGCGGCTTGCGCTCGATCGCCGTGCCGGTCTTGCATCGCAGCGGTCAGGCGATCGCCGCGCTCAATGTCAGCACGCATTCGACGCGGACGACTCGTAACGAAATGCGCGAGCGCTTTTTGCCGAGCTTGCGAGCGGTCGCCGCACAGGTGTCGGCGTCGTTGGCCTGAACAGTCGCGCGCCGTCTTGCGCGACGTGCGCCGCGCGGCTATCGTTCCAGCGTTTGTCGCATACCGTACACACGTTCGATTATCGAACGATCTAAGCGCTCCTAAGTCCACGAAGGACGACAGCGCAGGAGGGGGAGGATCATGAGCGCAGCCACCAAGACCGACGCTGCCGCGGCGAAAACCAAGAAACCGGATCGTTCGGCCAACACGCCGCAGACCGGCGCGGAATATCTCGACTCTCTGCGCGACGACCGGACGGTCTACATCTACGGCGAGCGCGTGAAGGACGTCACCACCCATCCGGCGTTCCGCAACACCTCGCGCATGGTGGCGCGGCTCTACGACGCGCTGCACGATCCGAAACACGCCGACAAGATCATGGTGCCGACCGATACCGGCAACGGCGGCAAGACGCACGCGTTCTTCAAGGCGCCGAAATCGCTCGACGACCTCCTTGCCGGGCGCAACGCCATCGCCGAGTGGGCCAAGCTCACCTATGGATGGCTCGGCCGTTCGCCCGACTACAAAGCGTCGTTCTTGGCGACGCTCGGCGCCAACTCCCAATTTTACGAGCCGTATCAAGACAACGCCAAGCGCTGGTACAAATTCAGCCAGGAGCGCGTGCCGTTCGTCAATCACGCCATCATTCATCCGCCGGTCGACCGCGATCGTCCGCCGAGCGAAGTAGGCGATATTTGCTGTCACGTCGAAAAAGAGACCGACGCCGGCATTGTCGTGTCGGGCGCCAAGGTCGTGGCCACCGGATCGGTACTGACCAACTACACCTTCGTCGCGCATCACGGCCTCATTCCGGTGCAGGACAAAAAATTCGCCGTGGTGTTCATGGTGCCGACCAATCATCCGGGCGTGAAATTTATCTGCCGCACGTCCTACGAGATGACGTCGACGGTGATGGGCAGCCCATTCGATTATCCGCTGTCCTCGCGGATCGACGAGAACGACGCCGTCTTCATTCTCGACAAGGTGCTGGTGCCTTGGGAGAATGTCTTCGTTTACGGCGATATGGAGAAGGCCAACAATTTCTTCCCGCGAACCGGATTCCTTCCCCGCTTTGTCGTTCACGGCTGCACCCGGCTGGCGGTGAAGCTCGATTTCATTGCCGGGCTGTTGCTCAAAGCGGTCGAAGCGTCCGGCACCAAGGATTATCGCGGCGTCCAGGCCAACGTCGGCGAAGTGATCGCCTGGCGCAACCTGTTCTGGGCGCTCTCCGACGCCATGGTGCGCGATCCGAAGCCGTGGATGGGCGATTACGTCCTGCCCAACATGGATCCCGGCAACGCTTATCAGATCATCGCCACCATCGCTTACAGCAAGGTCAAATACATCATCGAGCAAACCGTGGCGTCGGGGCTGATTTATCTGAATTCCCACGCCAACGATTTCAAGAATGCCGAAATCCGTCCCTACATCGACCGCTACATGCGCGGCTCGAACGGCTACAAGGCCGAGGAGCGGGTGAAGCTGATGAAGCTTCTCTGGGACTGTCTGGCGACGGAATTCGGCGGGCGGCACGAGCTCTACGAAATCAATTACGGCGGCTCGACCGAAGAAATCCGCCGCTATTGCTTGTTCGGCGCGCAGGCTTCCGGCAACGCCGACCGGTTCAAGGGTTTCGCCGAAACCTGCATGGCGGAATACGATCTCGACGGCTGGAAGGTGCCGGACCTCACCGATCCGGGCGAGCTCAGCTATCACGTCATGCGCGGCGCGAAGGGTTGATCTGTCGCGCGCAACACCAAGTGGGATTGCCCGCCGCTTGTTTGCCGTAGCTAATCGTTCAAGCTAAGCCTTCGGGAGGGTGCTTCCGGCGTCGAGCCGGCAGCTCAAAACGGCGAGGCGATAGCTTCAATGAATCGAAGTCAGCGTCGTGCGTTAGCGCGCGGCAAAGGCGCTGCCGGTTCAGCGCCCGCCGATGCCGCCGCGCTGATGGACGAAGCCGTTCTCGCGTACCGGCAAGGGCAACGCGGCCAAGCCGCGGCGCTCTGCAAGCAAATTCTGACGCGCGCTCCGGAGCATGCCGGCGCCCTCAATCTCGTGGGCATTCTGCATCAGGCGTCGGACAACCATCGTCTCGCCGTCAAGATGCTGGAAAAGGCGCTTGCGCAAAACGAGCTGGATGCGGCCTGCCACTACAACATTGCGACCTCGTACCAAGCGCTCGGACAATCGTCCGCGGCGGCGACGCACTTCAAGAAAGCTATCGCGCTTGGCTTAAGCGGCAGGGATGTCGAACAATTCTTGCAGCAAAATGAAATCATCGGCAGATACGTCCGGCCGATAATCAGCGACGAGCCCGGCCTGCCGGTCGGCCGCCAAGCCGGGTTCAACGCCGATGATCTCGCGGCGATTGCCGCCAACATTTTTCTGCGATGCGCCCTGCAAACCAACATTATTCGCGGGGTGCCGCTTGAATTCTTTCTAACGAGTTTGCGGTCGGCGCTGTTGCAGCGCGCGCTCGCCAATGTCGCGGACGGCGTCCAGCTCGATGACGACGTGGCCGCGCTGTTCTGCGCGCTCGCCCAGCAATGTTTCCTCAATGAATATGTCTTTGCACAAAGCGACGAGGAAGCGCGCGAAGCCAGCCGGCTGCGCGAGGTGTTGTCGCAGAAACTATCATCCGGAGGCGCGATCGCGCCTGCCTTGCTTGCTCCGGTCGCGGCCTATTTCCCGCTGCACGCGTTGCCCGAAGGAAAATCGCTGCTCGCCGCATCGTGGCCCGATGACGTCGGCGATCTGGTGCGGCAGCAGGTGCGCGAGCCCCTGAAGGAGGCGGACGACAAGCGGGCAATACCGGCGCTCACGCCGATCACCGACAAGGTGTCGCAAGACGTCAGGGAGCAGTACGAGGAAAATCCTTACCCGCGATGGACGCTCAATCCGCTTGCCGATTTCGCCGGCGCCATACGAGAACAGGCGCAGGCCGGCGGCGGCGCCACGGCTCACGCCCAAACCATTTTGATTGCCGGGTGCGGCACCGGAGAACACCCGCTCGACGTTGCGCAGAAATTACCGCAGGCGCGTCTCCTTGCGGTCGATCTCAGTCTCGCCAGCCTTGCTTTTGCGCGGCGAAAGACCCGCGAGGAAGGCGTAACCAACATCGAATACGCGCAAGCCGATATCCTCAATTTGCAAGGGATCGGCCGGACCTTCGACCGCGTCGAGAGCGTCGGCGTGTTGCACCATCTCGCCGATCCCAAAGCCGGATGGCGGGTGCTGCTCTCGTTGCTGGCGCCGAACGGCGTTATGCGCGTCGGCCTCTACAGCGAAGCCGCGCGCCGTTCCATTGTGGACGCGCGCGCGCTGGTGGCGCGGCGGGGATATCAAGCGACGGTCGACGGTATCCGCGCTCTGCGGCAGGACATTATCCGTGAGCGGGAAGATCCACGCTGGAGATTGGTCGTCACCACCGTGGACTTTTACAGTCTGAGCGGTTGCCGCGACATGTTCTTCAATGTCATGGAGCACCGGCTCACGATTCCCGAGATAGCGGCGTTCCTCAACGAACAGAAATTGTCGTTTCTCGGCTTCGAGCTCGATCCGGAAACGATCAAAAAATTCGGCGAACAGTATCCCGGCGCGCAGGCGCTCGTGAATCTTGACGATTGGTACGGTTTCGAGTCGGCCAATCCAACGACATTCCGCAATATGTACGTTTTCTCGGTCCGCAAGAACGAGCAATAATTCCGCTGACGATCGAGCCACGCTTCAGGCTTCAGGCCTGGGGGGCCCGTTCTGAGGTCATCGGCGAGAGACCAAGCCGATCCATCAGCGCCTGGTCGCGGGTACGCGCCGGATTGGCGGTCGTGAGAAGCTTTGGCCCATAAAAAATCGAATTAGCCCCGGCGATAAAGCACAGCGCCTGGGTTTCCTCGCTCATCTCCTCGCGGCCGGCCGACAGGCGCACCATGGATCGCGGCATGGTAATTCGCGCAGCCGCGATGGTGCGTACGAATTCGATGGCGTCAAGCGACGGTGTTTCGCCAAGCGGCGTGCCGGCGACCCGCACCAGCATGTTGATCGGCACCGATTCGGGATGCACCGGCAGGTTCGCCAGCGTCGCGATCATTCCGACCCGATCGTCCCGCGTTTCGCCCATGCCGACGATCCCGCCGCAGCAAACGTGGATGCCGGCCGCGCGGACATGCTCGAGCGTGTCCAGGCGGTCCTGATAGGTGCGGGTGCTGATGATTTCTCCGTAGAATTCCGGAGACGTGTCGAGGTTGTGATTGTAGTAGTCGAGCCCCGCGGCCTTGAGCTTGCCGGCTTGCCCGGCGGTCAGCATACCGAGCGTCGCGCAGGTTTCGAGCCCCAGCGCTTTGACGCCCTCCACCATCGTGCAGACCTGATCGAGCTCGCGCTCCTTCGGCGAACGCCACGCCGCCCCCATGCAAAAGCGGCTGGCGCCGGCGGCGCGTGCCGCGCGCGCCTCCTCGATCACCGTAGCAAGCGGCATCAGCTTTTCGGCACGCACACCGGTCGTATAACTCGCGCTCTGCGGACAATAGGCGCAGTCCTCCGGACAGCCGCCGGTCTTGATCGACAGCAGCGTCGAAATCTGCACGACCGCTGGATCGAAATTGTCGCGGTGAACCGTTTGCGCGCGAAACGTCAGTTCGGGCAGCGGCAGATCGAACAGCGCATGCAGTTCCGGGCGCGTCCAATCATGCCGCAACGGCGATGTGTTCGAAGCGGATTGTCGGAGTTTGGGGATTGGCATGACCGCACCACCATAAGCATTTGCGCTTTTCGAACAAGCGCGCCTTTGACTTCAAACGCCGCGCGGCCGCGCCTCGATATTTGGTGGGTCCACTCAAAGAAAAAGGCCCCGCGGTAAAACCGCAGGGCCATGGCAGGTCAGAAGAGGTTGTTGCTTTGGATTAGTTCTTGGCAACCAGAGGCTGCGGCGCGGCCGGTCCCCAGAGCTTGAAGCCGATGCGGCTCCACACGTTGATGCCGCCAGGGCCTTGCGGGGTGTTCTGGCCGACGAAGCTGTCGGTCACCCACACTTGCAGGTCGACTGGGCCGAAATCGTAGCCGATCAAGCCGCCGGCGGCCGCGGTTGAATAGTTGCCGCAGAAGCCGAGTGCGCAACCGGCGCCGGTGTCGGCAGAGGTCTGCACTTCGAAATAGCCGACCGGGCCGATTTCCCACTTGCCCAATTTCCACAGCGCCGTCAGGTCGCCGTAAAGAGAACTGCCGCTGGTGATGGTTTGCGCCGTGCCGGTGATGCCAGAGATACAGCACACGCCCGCGGAGGCGGTGTTGATATCGTAGAAGAAGTTAGCCGACAGAACCCAACCGCTGCCCAGGTAGGAGATCGCGAGGGCAGGTTCGAAGGTCCAGTAGTCCGGGTTCGGCGTGAAAGTAGAGGTGCGGGTGCCGTCCGGCGCCATGAAGTTGAAGGCCGCCGATACGAACCAGCCGCCCCCCAGGTTCCACGACAACGTGATTGGGTTGAAGGTCGTGTTGGTGTAGACGAAGCCGCCGCCCGAGATCGGGGAGCCGCCGCCGCAACCGCCGTTCGCGTTGATGGCGGGCGCACCGGCGCCGCATGTTTCGAAGTTATAGAATGCTTGCACCACCGAAGCGCCGTAGGTGGCGCCGAGGAAGTTCCAGCCGGGCACCCAGAGCAAGGGTACGGCTTGAGCGATGGCGGGTAGGACGGCGCAGTGTGTACCGCCCGACGCCGTGGCGCATTGATTTCCGATGCTGGCGCCGTTGTTCGATGAGCCCGCGAGCACACCGAGATAGGCGGTTTCCAAACCGGTATAGAGACCGGCCGGTGGCAGTGCGCCCAACGGCAGACCGATCGTGGCGCCGTTCAAGCGGTTTTGGAACGTTCCAGTTTCCTCGGCCAGAGCAGAAGTTGCCGCACCGCCGATGGCGAGTGCCGCAATGCCCCCCAGCACAAGATTTCTTAGTCGGGTCATATGCCCCTCCGTAATAAGACCTGCCTGCGTAACGACCTGCTTAGCGTCCGCGCAGATGAACATGCCGGCACAATGCCGACGCCGACGCAGCGTCGTGCAATCAGGCTAAGAATGCAATGGTTAGCCACGTCTTCGGTGGGGGGAAACAACATTTCCGCTGCGATAGTTGCAAAAATGACACGAAAACTCTACGCCCAGCCCTTGTTTGCTCCGGCTGGCTAATAGAGCAAATTCAACCTCTTAAGGGAAGAGCTGCGATGGCCTTTCGGGCGGCGCCGAGGAGTTGGCGTGCTCGACTTCAGAAGTTTGCCGCGGAGAGCATTGCGTGCCAAAGCAGAAACACCGACGCCGCAATCCGGCGAGGGATTGCGGTGTGAGCAGGGTCGTAAAGTCTGCCGCTAATCAATCGGATGGCGCAGGGATTTTGCGGCACCCCATCAGTTCTTGGTGACGATCGGGCTCGCCGCCTCCGGCCCCCAAATGCGGAAACCGAATCGGGTCCAGACCGAGATGCCTCCACCGGGCGTGTCCTTGCTGTAAAACTGATCGGTGACCCAAGCCTGAACCGTCATTGGACCGAAGTCGTAGCCGACAAGAGCGCCGGCGGCGATGGCTTGTTGCTGGCCGCAGTGCACGACAGTGGCCGCGAGCGCGGAGCAAGGAACGCCCCCGCCGGGGATATCGGTTGTTGTTTGATCGATTACGTATCCGACCGGGCCGATTTCCCATTTGCCGATTCTGTAAAGCGCGGTCCAATCCAGATAAAACTCTTGCCCGCTCAGATACCCACTCCCCGGCGTCGTGCCGCTAAGTGCACAGCAAACTCCGCCCGACTTGGTGTTGATGAAATACGCCATGTTCGCGGACACGAGCCAGCTTTTGTCGAGATATGAAATCGCCCAGCCAGGCGCGAAGCTCCAATAATCCGGGTTAGAGGTGGTGGCCCAGTTCGATCCGTCCGGCGCGACAAAAGAGAACGCCGCATCAAAGAACCAGCCGCCGCCGAGCTTCCACGACAAATTGATGGGCTGCCAAACAGTGTTGGCAATCGTCGGAAGGACAAGGCCGGGATACGGCCCGGGGCCGCTGCAAGTTGCGCAAGTGAAAGCCGTGTAGAACGGCTGGATCACGCTGACGGTATAGTTTGCGCCAAAGACGTTCCAGCCGGTCGACCAGACCACCGGAACGATGCCGATGGCGGCGCCAATTTTTAGCGAGCTGCCCGTCGGATTCACGCTGCTCGCGCCGGCATTGCCGTAGGCGGTAGCCGGAAGCGGCCATACCACCTCGATGCCAGTATAGACGCCGGGAGGCGGTGCGGCCCCTGCGGGCACGCCGACGCTCGCTCCACCGAGCGTGTTGGTGAAGCTTGAGGACTCGACCGCGAAACTCTTGCTTACACCGACTGTCAGGATCAGCAGCGCCGCAGCCGCTGCCAGTGCGCCCCGCCTCAATTCCAGCATTTGCCCCTCCATCGGGTCTGCCGCGCGACGACTCGGTCGGCGCGCAGCAGGACCTGCGAAGCAACAACATGCCTAACAACTAGTTAAAAAAGCTTTGCGTTCGCGCGGACGACATGTTGAGCGGCGAAGAAAAAAAACAACGATCAAGGTTCCGTAAGTACACGCGAAAATAGAATCCGGGGGAATTACTCGGGCTATTCTATCGGCGTTGATTTCGCGGGAGTTCGGCCGCCTCACCAGAAATCAAGCGTCGGCCAAATGGTCGGCTGGTGCGAGTGGACCAAAGAAGCGAGCCGGCCGACATGCAGCACGATTGGAGCCATGCCATGGGCGTGCTGCAGAGCGAAAATATGACCGACGAACAATGAGTGATCACCGCACGGGTGCCGGGCGATCACTTTGGCCGCAAGCGTTGCGTTGGAGTCGGCCAGAAGCGGCGTATCGCCGGCATATTCGTATTTCACGTCCAGCCCTTCGATCGGTCGCCCGGCAAAGTGACCGATCAGCTTTTCCTGTCCGCGCGCCAAAATGCTGATGCCGAAATGGTCGGCTTCGAGAAGGAACGCATGCATGCGCGCTTTTAGGGCGACCGAGATCACGCACAACGGTGGTTCGAGCGACCCGGACATGAAGGCGTTCGCAGTCATGCCGCGAATCTCGCCGCGAACTTGCGTCGTCACGACCGTGACGCCGGTGACGAACGACGCCATGACCCGGCGAAAAATCTCTTGATTAACGCCGCTTTCCGCCGGCGAATGCGATTCCGAAATTGACATGCCGAACCATACGAAGCCGGGTGGGGCGAGGCAAGGAATGCTGCCCACTCAAGGCACGCGGCCCGGAACAAAACTTTTCCACTCCGAAGGCGTGCAGCGACAGATTTTTTTCCGCTTAGGACTTGGTCAGCTTCCGTCCCGTCACCGCTTCCAGATTCTTGAAGTAAATCTTGTCTTGATCCGTCTTCGACAGACCAAGATCATCGAGGATCCGCATTGTTTCCCGCGGATACAAGGTCCCGCCCTCGGGGTCGAACGGACAGTCGGAAGCGAAAACAATCTTGTCGCGCGGATAAAATTCCATCCCTGCCTTGGTGGCCGGAACGCCGGTGAATACCGCGGTGTCGGCCCAAAAATCTTCCTTGAAATAGGCGAGCACGCGCTTCTTCAGGCTCTTGCGCAAAGTGACATAGTCGGTGTCCGACGTGCGCGAGCCAAGCACGTCGTTGCCGGGCCCCAGCCGGCCCTCGAGCATCGGCACGATACCGCCGAAATGGTGGGTGATGATTTTCAAATTGGGAAAGTCATCTATGATCTTCGCGAAGACCAGCCGCGCCATCGCGGTTGCCGTTTCATAAGACCAGCCAAAGGTCCACCAGATTTCGTAGAGCGATCGGTCTTCGGCGATGTAATCGGGCGTTTCGGCGCCGCGCGTCGGGTGCATCCACACCGGCGCGCCAAGTTCGTTCATTTTCTTCCAGAACGGCCGAAATTCCGGGCGATCGATCGGCTTACCGGCGACATTGGTGTGAATCTGCACGCCGAGTGCGCCGAGCTGTTTGATGGCGCGCTCGGCTTCGGCAACGCCGGCATCGGGCGCGGCGAGCGAGATTTGCGCGACCCAGCCGGGAAAATGATCCTTCTCCTTGGCGCATAATTCGGCGAAGCCGTCATTGATAATGCGGCAGAACTCATCGATGTCGGCCGGCGTCTTGGCGAATTTTTCGATGGTCGGCTGCGGATACGACAGGATTTGCTGATAGTCCTTATGACCGTCGACGATCTTCTTGCGCACCTCGACGTCATAGAGCGCCGGCAACGAGCGCACGCGCTTTCCCATGTCCTTGTAATCGCCCGCGACCTCGTTGAGCTTGTCGAAAAATTTCTTCGGGAAGAAATGCGTGTAGGCGTCGATGCGCATGAGCGGTGGTTCTCCTCGTCTCAGTCCGGCAAGCCTTTTAGCATCGCGCGGCCGCGCTGTCGTGCCAAACGCGCCAGCACTTCCGGTGGGATCGGATGTGACTTGAGCCGCTCGGTGTCGGGCTCGCGGATCGCCCACACTCGCGTCTCGAACGATTCCACCGCCAGGTCGCCGCCCTTCATCAATCGATGCTCGATCTTGAAACTCGAGCGGCCATATTCGGCCACCTTGGTTTCGATCGTGATGTCGTCGCCGAAACGGGTGGGCAAATGAAAGCGCGCTTGCGCCGACACCATCGGATAGCCGGCGAAATTGTAGTGCTTGAGATAAGCGATTTTGTTCATGCCGAGCGCGCGCTCGAAAAGCGCGGTGGTCGAGGTATCGAATATCTCGAAGTAACGCGGATAAAAGATAATGCCCGCCGGGTCGCAGTCGCACCATTCGACCCGGGTTCGGCGTGTGTTGGTCAGCATGAGATGCGGCGGCGCCGGTTATCGCGGCGTCATGCGCAAAGCCGCGTCGAGCCGGACGACAGTGCCGTTGATATAAGCATTTTCAATCATCTGCCGAGCCAGTGAAGCGAACTGCGCGGGATCGCCGAGCTTTTTTGGAAACGGCAATGACGCCGCCAGGCTTTCCTGGGCTTGCGGCGTGAGACCCATCAGCATGGGAGTGAGGAAAATACCCGGCGCGATCGCGTTGACCCGCACCCCGAACTGCGAGAATTCGCGCGCCGCGGGGAGCACAAGGGCGACGACACCGCCTTTCGATGACGCATAGGCCGCCTGGCCGATCTGCCCTTCATAAGCCGCGACCGATGCGGTGCAGATAATGACGCCGCGTTCGCCGTCGGCGAGTGCGGGAAGCCCCTGCATGGCGGCGGCCGCAAGCCGCATCGCGTTGAACGTGCCGACGAGATTGATGCGAATGATCCGCTCGTAGTCGGCGAGCGGCTGCGGCCCCTCTTTGCCGACGATGCGCTTGGCGGTGCCGACGCCGGCGCAGTTGACGAGGATGCGGGCGGGCCCGTGATCCGTGGCGGCTTTGGCGATGGCGGCTTCGGTGCTGGCGCCGTCGGCGACGTCGCAATGGATGGCGATGCCTTTGATGTCGATGGCCACTTCGGCCGCCGCCTTGTCGTTGACGTCGAGGATGGCGACTTTGGCGCCGGCGGCGGCGAGCATGCGCGCGGTGGCGGCGCCGAGGCCCGAACCTCCGCCGGTGACGAGCGCTGCGTGTCCGCGAATGTCCATGATCAACTCGCTTTTGATGTGGGCGTTGATGATTGGCCGCCGACAATGACGTTCGGCGGCGGCGGGGTCATGTAAAGCTGCTCGATCAGCGCGGCGCGATGCGTCAGAACGGCGCGCTTGCGCTGCGGTCGTTCACGATAGAATACCCATCGCCCATCCGCCTGACATTACTGCCAAACGCCGTCAAGTCGGGAGTCGAATCGTTCAGCGGTGGAGGTGGTTTGACGCTCCCGGCACGCGCCCCTACAAATTGAGAGCGGGCGGGTCGCACCAGGAGAGAGCAATGCGGGATGTTTTCATCTGCGACGCCGCGCGCACCGCGATCGGCCGCTATGGCGGCGCGCTGGCGAAAGTGCGCACCGACGACCTTGGCGCCGCGCCGATCCGCGCGCTCGTCAATCGCAACCCGCAGGCCGACTGGTCGCGTCTCGACGAAGTGTTCTTTGGTTGCGCGAACCAGGCCGGCGAAGACAATCGCAATGTCGCGCGCATGGCCCTGCTGCTTGCCGGGCTGCCGGACACCGTTCCCGGCCTCACTATCAATCGGCTTTGCGCGTCGGGACTGAACGCCGTCGGCGATGCGGCGCGCGCCATTCGCACCGGCGACATGGATTTCGCAATTGCCGGCGGCGTCGAATCCATGACGCGCGCGCCTTTTGTGATGGGCAAGGCCGCCGAGCCTTTTGCACGTAGCGCGGAAATTTACGACACCACCATCGGCTGGCGCTTCGTCAATCCGCTCCTCAAAGCGCAATACGGCATCGATTCAATGCCGGAAACCGGCGAGAACGTCGCCGAGGAGTTTCAGGTCGCGCGCAAGGATCAGGATGCGTTCGCGCTGCGCTCGCAGCAGCGCGCCGGCAAGGCGGCGGCCGACGGCTACTTCGCCGAGGAAATCATTGCCGTCGAAGTCCCAGGCGGCAAAGCCGGCCCGGTGAAAGTCGACAAGGACGAGCATCCGCGCCCCGATACGTCGCTGGAGAATTTGGCAAAGCTCAAGCCGATCGTCCGCAATCCCGGCACCATTACCGCGGGCAACGCCTCGGGCGTCAATGACGGCGCCGCCGCCATCATTTTGGCGAGCGAGGACGCCGCGAAGGAGCACGGGCTGACGCCGCGGGCGCGCGTTCTCGGCATGGCGTCGGCGGGAGTGCCGCCGCGCATCATGGGAATCGGCCCGGTGCCCTCGACGCGCAAATTGATGGAGCGGCTCGGGCTCAAGATCGGCGATTTCGATTTGATCGAACTCAACGAAGCGTTCGCCTCGCAGGGGATCGCCGTCCTGCGCCAGCTTGGCGTGCCCGAGGATGCCGAGCACGTGAACCCGCACGGCGGCGCGATTGCGCTCGGTCATCCGCTCGGCATGTCCGGGGCGCGGCTCACGCTCACCGCCGTGCACGGCCTGGAGAAACGCGGCGGCAAACGCGCGCTCGCCACCATGTGTGTCGGGGTGGGACAGGGCGTGTCGCTCGCGCTGGAGAAGGTTTAGCTTGGTGTTTGCTTGTCATTGAGCGGAACCGGCCAACCCGGACGCCCGGTTCCGCAATCTCGATTTCTGAATCGTTGGCGATGGTTTTCGAAGGAACGACTGATACTTCCAGGTGTTTGCAGACGGTATTTGCGGCTTTCGCACAGCCGTTTTGCAATTTCCGAAATCATATTGGAGTCATTTTAAGTGCCGATGAGCCCCGGTTACATCCCGTTTGATCCGAACCCCTCGAAGCCCAAGTTTAAAGCGCCGTCCGGCGCGGTCGATGCCCACTGTCACGTGTTTGGTCCGGAGAGCAAATTCCCGTTCGCGCCCGAGCGCAAATACACGCCCTGCGACGCGCCGAAAGAAAAACTGTTCGCGCTGCGCGATTTTCTCGGGCTCGACAAGAATGTGATTGTGCAAGCGTCCTGCCACTCAAAAGACAACAGCGCAATGGTGGACGCGCTTGCGTCATCGAACGGCCGCGCCAAGGGCGTCGCCTTTGTCGGCGAGGAAGTGACCGACGACGAATTGAGCTGGATGGACAAGGCCGGCGTGCGCGGCGTTCGGTTTAATTTTCTCAAGCGACTGGTCGATTTCACGCCGCGCGAGGTACTTACGAAAATCGCCGCTCGCGTCGAGCGCCTGGGCTGGCACATCGTCGTCTATTTCGAGATGGCCGAGCTGGCGGAACTGGAGAGCTTTTTCACCGCGCTGCCGACGACGGTCGTGGTCGACCACATGGGCGTGCCGGACGTCAGCAAAGGCGTCGATTATCCGGACAACCAGCGCTTCCATAGGCTCCTGGAAAAACAAAAGAATTTTTGGGTGAAGGTCACTTGTCCGGAACGCATCAGCGTCGCCGGCCCGCCTTATGACGATGTCGTGCCGTTCGGCCGAGCCCTGGTCGAGCGCTTCCCCGACCGGGTAATCTGGGGAACCGACTGGCCGCATCCGAACATGAAGGAAGTGGCGCCGGACGATGGCGGCCTGGTCGACTTTATTCCGAAGGTCGCGCCGACGGCCGCGTTGCAGCAGGCGCTATTGGTCGATAACCCGATGCGGCTCTATTGGAGCTAGTGTCCCGATTCCGAAGTTCGCATGGCCAACCGGCAATCCCTTGTGCGAACTTCGGAATCAAAGGGAATACTGGCAAACCTATTGATCTAGTGTGGCTTTGGTTCAGACGTCCGCATGATAAGGTGCCGGCAAAAATGATGCGGACTTCTGAACC
>DATNNI010000113.1:0-11054 GCA_035601915.1 Xanthobacteraceae bacterium | reverse complement strand
GCCCGGCAGGCCGCAAATCCGGCAAGCGAAATGCGGCAGACCGGCGATTCCGCGCCGCCGGCGACCATCACATCCGCGTCGCCGAGCGCAATGAGCCTTCCGGCGTCGCCGATCGCATGCGCCCCGGTCGAACACGCCGACACCACCGACAAATTGGGCCCTTTGAGCGAGTGAGCGATAGACACGTAACCCGAGGCAAGATTGATGATCCGTCCTGGAATGAAAAACGGCGAGATGCGGCGCGGGCCGCGTTCGTTCAACAGCAGCGCAGTTTCCGCGATGCCCTCGATGCCGCCGATGCCGGAGCCGATAAGGACTCCGCTCATTATCTGGTCTTCGTAGCTTTCCGGATGCCAACCGGCGTCGTCGAGCGCCTGCTTGGCCGCGCTCATGGCAAAGAGGATGAAGTCATCTACCTTGCGGCGCTCCTTCGGCTCCATCCATTGATCCGGGTCGAAAGTGCCGTCCGTCCCATCGCCGCGAGGAATCTGGCCGGCGATCTTGCACGGCAAATCGGAGACTTCGAACTTGTCGACGCGGTTGATCCCGCTCTTGCAGGCGAGCAGGCGCTGCCACGTTTCCTCCACGCCGCACGCCAGCGGGGTGAGCATGCCGAGACCGGTAACGACAACGCGTCTCATGCCCGGCACTCCGGGCACACGCCGCGCCGATCGCCGGAGCGGTTAAATCTGCAGCCGTAGATTAGGGATGAAGGCGGCGGGGCTAATCTGCGCCGTAACGCATGCGTCATATCGCGCCCGACCACATTGGTGGTCAGCTCTTCGCGTTTTTTTCCAGGAATTTGATGGCGTCGCCTACAGTGAGGATGGTTTCGGCGGCGTCGTCCGGTATTTCGCAACCAAACTCCTCCTCGAAGGCCATGACGAGCTCGACCGTATCTAGGCTGTCGGCGCCGAGATCGTCGATGAAACTGGCGTTTTCGGTGACTTTGTCCGGCTCAACGCCGAGATGCTCCACAACAATCTTTTTTACCCGCTCGCCAATATCGCTCATCGTTTCCAACCTCTTCTTTCAACGCGACCGAATCGCCTTTAGCTTGGTCTCGTCGTCGGCGACGGCTGCGAAGAAAGCAACCGGAGGCGCACGTTAAATTCCCCCGCGCTCCGGCTTTCCGTCAGTCCCCCGCCAATCTCGGTCCGGTTACCACACTTCCCAACCGTTGACCAGCGCAGCGTGCCGCCTACGACAACCTCTATCGCCTTCAAATCATGGCCATTCCGCCATTGAGATGCAATGTTTGACCCGTGACATAGCCGGCTTCGCTCGATGCAAGAAAAGCCACCGCGGCGGCAACCTCCTCGACCGTGCCGGCGCGGCTCGCGGGGATCCTCGCAAGAATACCTTCGCGCTGTTTCTCACTAAGCTTGTCGGTCATCGGCGTGACGATGAAACCCGGCGCGACGCAGTTGGCGGTCACCCCCCGCTTGGCATATTCCGCGGCGATTGACTTGATCATGCCGGTAATGCCGGCTTTGGCGGCCACGTAATTAGCCTGCCCGGGATTTCCGGTGCTGCCCACGACAGAGGTAATGGCAATGATGCGCCCAAAGCGGCGGCGCATCATTCCGCGCACGGCGTTCCGCGCGAGCCGGAACGTGGCCGATAAGTTGACGGCAATCACCCGGTCCCAATCCTCGTCACGCAATTGCACAAAAAGATTGTCGCGCGTCACGCCGGCATTGGCGACAAGCACGTCGAGCTGAGCCATCGCGGTTTCGGCCTGCGCAACCAGGGCATCGGTCTGCACCGGATCCGCCAGGTCGCATGGCAATATGTGCACCCGGCTGCCGAGGTCGCCGGCGAGCTGTTCGAGAGCATCCCGCCGGGTCCCCGAGATTGCTACCGTTGCGCCTTGGCGATGAAGAACGCGGGCAATGCCGCCGCCGATGGCGCCGCTTGCTCCCGTGACCAACGCAGTCTTGCCGTCGAGCTCAAACATGGACGTCCCCGAAACGCAGAGCCTTAGCTATGCGCAGTCTTAAACGCGGCAATATCATCAGGCATGCCGACCGTTGAAGCCGTCGCGCCTTCGGCAATCCGTTTGATCAGGCCGGTGAGCACTCTCCCCGCGCCGACTTCATAGAATACGGTAACGCCTGCTCCGACCATGAAAAGAACCGACTCCCGCCAGCGGACCGTGTCGGTCACTTGTCGAGTAAGCGCGCGCACGATTGCTGCCGGATCGCTGATCGGCTCGGCGAGCACGTTGGCGACAAGGGGCACGCGCGGACGCCTCACCTCAACTTGGGACAAAGCCTCCGCCATGACGTCCGCAGCCGGCTGCATCAGCGGGCAATGAAACGGCGCGGACACCGGCAAAATCATTGCCCGTTTGACCCCCTGCTCCTTCGCGATTTCGACCGCACGTTCGACCGCCGATTTTGCACCCGACAAGACGACCTGACCACCGCCATTGTCGTTGGCCGCCGCGCAGACGCCGAGATCGGCGGCCTCCGCCGCCACTGCCTTGGCTTGATCGAGAGTGGTGCCGACAAGGGCCGCCATTGCGCCGACGCCGACCGGAACCGCCTTCTGCATGGCGCGCCCGCGAGTCCGCAGGAGGCGCGCGGCGTCCGCAACGGTCAGGGACTGCGCGGCGGCGAGCGCCGAATATTCGCCGAGCGAATGGCCGGCAACAAAAGCGGCGTCACGTTCCAGATCGAAACCGGCTTCGGCTTCGAGCACCCGCAACGCGGCGAGCGAGACGGCCATCAGTGCAGGCTGCGCATTTTCCGTAAGCGTAAGCTTGTCGCCCGGCCCCTCCCACATGGTCACGCTTAGCTTTTCGCCAAGCGCGGCGTCTACTTCGTCGAAGACCGCGCGGGCGGCGGAAAACTCTTCCGCCAAGCGCTTGCCCATGCCGACCGCCTGGCTGCCTTGGCCCGGAAATACCAATGCCGTCGACATTTGAGCTAAACCTCCGGAGAGGGGGTGAAAGATACCGCCGTTCCCGGGGTGTCAAGCGCAGGAAGGGGCTCCTGGGGATGCCTTGCCTTTCTAAATGGCACGCGTATAAGCCCTATCTTTCCGCTCTACCCCGGCCGGGGGCTGAACGGACGGCCGCCAAATCGCGGTAGGACCTTTGAGGTCCGGCGTCCCGTGTTCCCGCCTTCAGAGCATTCGAGCCTTTCCCGAAGGGCTCGAGGGGCTTGGCGCCGGGGTGAGCGAAGCGAAGGAAAGGGACTTTAATGTCGCTCTATGAGCATGTGTATCTCGCGCGCCAAGATGCGAGCGCGCAGCAGGTTGAGGAATTAACCGCCCATCTTAAAAGCGTGATTGAGGGGCTGGGCGGTTCCATCGCCAAGACCGAATATTGGGGCGTCAAAACGCTCTCCTATCGGCTGCGAAAGAACCGCAAGGCGCACTTCACATTGCTGAATATCGATGCGCCGTCGGCCGCGATCAACGAAATCGAACGCCTGGAACGTCTCAACGAAGACGTGCTCCGCTATCTGACCATCCGGGTCGAGGAGCACGAGGAAGGGCCGTCGGCGATGATGCGCCGCGCCGAACGTGATCGTGATCGCGACGATCGTCGCGGCGACCGCTTCGATCGCGGAGATCGCTTTGATCGGGGAGATCGCGGCGACCGTCCACGCGATCGGGAGCGCCGTCCGCGTGACGAGGCGGAAGCACCCGAACCGGCGGCGACGGGGGAATAATCATGGCCTTTTCATCGCAATCCGGCGGCGCACGCCGGCCATTTTTCCGCCGCCGCAAGAGCTGTCCGTTCTCGGGCGCCAACGCTCCGAAAATCGACTACAAGGACGTGAAGCTGCTGCAGCGCTTCGTATCCGAGCGCGGCAAGATCGTTCCAAGCCGCATTACGGCCGTGTCGGCCAAGAAGCAGCGCGAACTCGCAAGAGCCATCAAACGCGCGCGTTTTCTTGGTCTATTGCCCTATGTGATCCGTTAAAGCGACGGGAACACAACCATGGAAGTCATTCTGCTTGAGAGAGTGCCCCGGTTGGGGCAAATGGGCGAAGTCGTGCGCGTCCGCGACGGCTTTGCCAGAAATTTCCTGTTGCCGCACGGCAAGGCGCTACGCGCCACCGCCGACAACCGCACGCGCTTCGAGAGCATGAAATCCGATCTCGAGGCACGGTCACTAAAGCTCAAAGGCGAGGCAAGCGGAGTTGCCGACAACCTCAACGGCAAGAGCTTTACGGTACTGCGCCAAGCTTCCGAATCCGGCCAATTGTTCGGATCGGTCTCGCCGCGCGATCTTGTCGGATTGTTTGAGGCCGGCGGCTACAAGGTCGGCCGCAATCAGATCGCGCTCAATACCCCGATCAAGACCATAGGCCAGCACAAGGTGCAGATCGCGTTGCATCCCGATATCGAGACCGCGATCACCATCGTCGTTGCGCGCAACAACGAGGAAGCGGCGCGTATCGAGCGCGGCGAGGATGTTAAGCAATTGCGCGAAGACTTGGCGCCGGAAGAAGCCGCTGTGCTTGCGGCCGAAGCGTTTTTCGAGCCGGAGGCCGCGCAGGCGCTCGACAAAAGCGAAAGCGCCGAATCCGAGACTGCTCCCGCCGCCGAGAAGGATTAAACCGACCGGTCTCAGTCGGGGATATGGTCGCGCGGGCCTGCTGAATTTTCGCCGGACGCCGCGGGCGCAGATTCGGCTGGTGCGGCTTCCGCCGGCACAGCCGATGTGGGTGAACCCTGCTCGCGGCCTGGTTCGCGATTTGGTGGTTCGCCCAAGCCGGCCGGCTCCGCTGCCGCCGCCGGTGTCTGAATCCCCATATCGGGTTCGCTTGGAGTTGGCGCGGGCACTCTCAGGTCTTTGCGGCGGTTATGTGCGGTGGCGGCCGGCCCGACGACGGGCCTCATAATTGAAGGCTGCTCGCTGGGGCTTGCTTGCTCGCTAGGCCGGGCTGTTGCGCCCGGAGGAGCCCGCGTCGAGTGCTCTTCGGGCTTGCCTGAAAATCGGCCTTGCCGGTTTGCCGGCTTGGATTCCTCAACCGACGCACGCTCCGGGACCGGCTTTGGTCCGCGTCCTTGCGCCGCGGGTGGCGGGGTGTCGGCACTGCGACCACCCAGGACGTAAGCGGCAAGCGAAGCCGCCTGCTGGCCGTTTGTCGTGTAATGCTCGCGCAGAAAGTCAGTGAGCGCCGAAGCGCTCCTGCCCCTGGCAAGACCATGCGCGTCTTTGTGGCATTCGACACAAGCGTTTGCAAAAATCTGCGAAGGCGTTCTGCCCTGGTCGAGATTGGTTTGCGCCTTGGCCAAGGCGGGACAAAGCAACGCAACCAAACCAATGATGGGGGCGAGACGCCAAGTCACGCTAAACTCCTTGATTCCTTGCAAAAGCCCACCCCTCTTTACCCCAAAAGCCGACCAAAAGTGAGGGGGGACATGTCGGCATGGGACATGCTCGCCTGCATTGCTGGTCCACGATGATTTTGTTTTAATGACGGCAAGTCGAAAAACCCATTGCGCGAAGCGGTGAGGGGAACGCTCGCGCCGATAGATCGACGGCCCAGCCGGCCCGCACACTTCACGGCGGCGGCCCTGATTGAGATGGAGACGGGTGTGGATTGGTTGCTCTCTGTGTTTCTGCGGCGGTTCATCCGCCACGGTTCCTTCACTGTAATCACGGCGAGCGGGCGGCGATACGCGGTCGGCGACGGCAGCGGTCCGCCGGTTGCTGTCCGCTTCACCAGCGCAAAAGCCCAGCGCTCGGTATTGCTGAATCCCGAGCTTCGCTTGGGTGAAGCCTACATGGACGGCGATTTTATTGTCGAGCAAGGCTCGATCGCCGATGTTCTTGCCCTGCTGCTGCGGCAAGAGCGAGTAGCGGTGCCGCGCTGGGCCCTCCCGTTGCGGGCGGTGCGCTACCTGTTTCGGCGTTTGCAGCAGTTCAATCCGCGTTCGCGCTCCATCCGCAACGTGGCTCATCATTATGACCTCGACGGCAGACTCTATGCGCTCTTCCTCGACGCCGACCAGCAATATAGCTGCGCCTACTTTGATACGCCGGATACGTCGCTCGACGACGCCCAGCTCGCCAAGAAGCGTCACCTTGCCGCCAAGCTTCTCGTTGAGCCCGGCGCCAATGTGCTCGACATCGGCTGTGGCTGGGGTGGAATGGCGCTCTATCTCGCCGGCGTGGCCGGCGCACATGCGACCGGCATCACCCTTTCACGCGAGCAGCACGCCCGCGCCAGCCAGCGGGCGCTGGAACAAGGACGAGCCGACGACGCCATCTTTCGCCTCGAGGACTATCGCGACGTCGCCGGCAAATTTGATCGAATCGTTTCGGTCGGCATGTTTGAGCACGTCGGCGTCGGATTTTACGACACGTACTTTCGCAAGTGCGCAGACATTCTCGGCGATGATGGCGTCTTTGTTCTGCACACCATTGGCCGTAGCGGACCGCCGAGCGTCACCAATCCCTGGATAGCGAAATACATTTTCCCCGGCGGCTACATCCCCGCTCTTTCGGAAATTCTGCCGCCGGTCCAGCGCGCGGAACTCATCGTCACCGACGTCGAAGTGCTGCAACTGCACTACGCGTATACGCTGAAGGCCTGGCGCGAGCGTTTTCTTGCGCACCGCGAGGAGGTGGAGCGGCTTTACGATGTCCGCTTTGTGCGGATGTGGGAATTCTACCTTGCGTCGTCGGAAATGGCCTTCCGCGAGAGCGATTTGGTGGTCTTCCAGCTGCAAATGGCCAAGCGCAAAAGCGTGGTGCCACAGACGCGCGACTATATCGGGCGTGAAGAGGCGCGGCTGCGCGCCGCTGAGTCGGCCTTACCGGCTCCATTGCGCCTTGCCGGCGAGTAGTGCCGATTGCGCAGCGCTGGAAAGGCCGCGGTCAAGCTTTATCGGTCAGCCACCGCGAGTCCGGTGGTTATCGGGGAAAGCAGCAACGAGTGTTTCCCATTATCCGGCCGGTCGACTATCGACAGTCTCCGCGCTGGGTAGCTAGTCGCCCCCGTTCGGGCGTTAACGGCAGTTGAGTATTCGCGATGTTGAGTGACCGCAAAACGGCCACAGGCAAATTCCCTGATCGGGACCATGGCAGTATTCGATTCGACCGCACGCAAGCAGCTTCCGGCGGAGCCCGTTTACCGCACGGCGCCGCACAATATCGAGGCGGAGCAGGCGCTGCTCGGCGCCATCCTCGTCAATAACGAGGCGTTTTATCGCGTTTCCGACTTCCTCGAGCCAAAGCACTTCCTCGAAACCATTCACCAGCGGGTTTTTGAGCTCGCAGCAAGCCTGATCCGGGCCGGGAAACTGGCGACGCCGGTAACGCTGAAAACTTTTCTGCCGGCGGAACTCGATATCGCAGGCCTTTCGCTCAACCAGTACCTCGCGCGGCTCGCCGCCGAAGCGACCACCATCATCAACGCCGAGGATTACGGCCGCACCGTCTACGATCTGTCCATTCGCCGCGACCTCATCACCATCGGCGAGGACATGGTCAATCTCGCCTACGATGCGCCGGTCGATGCCACGCCGCAAAGCCACATCGAAGATGCCGAGAGGAAACTCTACGAGCTGGCCGAAGCGGGGCGTTACGAGAGCGGCTTTCAGCGATTTGCGCAGGCGCTGACCACCGCCGTCGATTTGGCGGCGCTCGCCTACCAGCGTGACGGCAACCTGTCCGGATTGGCTACCGGCCTGACCGATCTCGACTCGAGGATGGGTGGCTTGCAGTCCTCCGACTTGATCATTCTGGCCGGCCGGCCCGGCATGGGCAAAACCGCGCTGGCGACGAATATCGCCTATAACGTGGCCCGGGCATGGGCAGGTGAGACTCGCACCGACGGACACATGGCAACGGTCAACGGCGGCATTGTCGGCTTCTTCTCGCTCGAAATGTCGGCCGAACAGCTCGCCACCCGCATCATCTCCGAACAGACCGGGATACCGTCGAACAAGATCCGCCGCGGCGCGATCGACGAAGCCGATTTTGAAAAAATCAAAGACGTCTCGATCGAATTGCAAAACCTGCCATTCTATGTCGACGAAACCGGCGGCCTTTCAATCGGGCAACTGGCGGCCCGCGCTCGGCGGCTCAAGCGTCAGCGCGGCTTGGATCTGCTGGTGATCGATTATATCCAGCTCCTCCAGGGCACGACCCGCCGCTCTAGCGAAAACCGCGTGCAGGAAGTCACGGAAATTACCACCCGGCTCAAAGCGTTGGCCAAAGAGCTCAACGTCCCCATTGTCGCGCTATCGCAATTGTCCCGCCAAGTGGAAGCTCGCGAGGATAAACGCCCGCAGCTTTCCGACTTGCGCGAGTCGGGCTCGATCGAACAAGACGCGGACGTGGTGCTGTTCGTCTTCCGCGAGGAATATTATCACCAGATGCGCAAGCCGACCGAAGCGAGCCGGGAAAAGTTCGCCGAATGGCTGGCTGAGGGCGAGCGCGTCGGCGGCAAGGCCGAAGTTATTATCGGTAAGCAGCGCCATGGCCCGACAGGCACTATTGAACTGCAATTCGACGCCGCGGTGACGCGCTTTGCCAATCTGGATTCCGCACACGGACCGAGCTTTTAGGCCGGCATAATCTCGGCGCTTTACCGCCGCCCCGCTGCCGGTTCATAAGGCGGCATGACCCTGAGCGAGACCGCCCCCGCGCGGCAGCGCCTATTGGATGACCCCGAGACCGGCGGCACGCTGATTATTGACCTCAATGCCATCGAGGAGAATTTCCGCACGCTCACCCGGCTCCTTCTGACCTCCGAGTGTGCCGCCGTCGTCAAAGCCAATGCTTACGGGCTTGGTCTCGAACCGGTCACCGCCAAGCTTGCCAACGCCGGCTGCCGGACTTTTTTTGTTGCCGACATCGCCGAGGCGCGGCGCGTTCGCACCTGCGCGTCCGACGTGGCCGTCTACGTGCTGAACGGATTTTCTACGGAGGCAGCCGCGGCGTTCGCCGAGATCAACGTCCAGCCGGTCATCAATACCGTTGCGGACTTGGCCGAGTGGGATGCGTTTGTCGCGGCCAGCGGCTGGCGCGGCGGTGCCGCCATCCATGTGGACACCGGAATGAACCGGCTCGGTATTTCGATTGCCGAGGCCGCCGCTCTGGCGTCCCGGCTGCACGACGAAACCCACGGCTTCACACTCCTAATGAGTCATCTGGCCTGCGCTGAACTTACCGACCATCCGCTGAACGCGAGTCAAATCCGGCAATTTCGCGAGTTGCGCCTTCTGTATCGCGGCCTTCCCGCTTCGCTTGCGAACTCGTCAGGAATTTTTCTGGGCGAGCACGCACATTTCGACATGGCGCGCGCCGGCGCCGCGCTCTACGGCATTAATCCCACGCCGGGACGCGCCAATCCCATGCGCTCCACCATCGAACTCAGCGGCCGAATCCTGCAATTGCGGCAGGTGCCGCAAGGCGAGACAGTCGGCTATGGCGGCGCCTGGACGGCCCGGCGGGCTTCGCGCATCGCGGTGGCTTCGCTTGGCTATGCCGACGGACTGTTGCGCGCTGCCAGCGGTTCGGACGCCAAGCGCGGCACATCGGCGATCGTCGCCGGGAAGCGCTGTCCGGTCGCCGGCAACATTTCGATGGACATGGCATGCATCGATGTGACCGAGCTTGCCGATGACGAGGTTCGCCGGGGCGATTTCGCAATTTTCATTGGCGAACAAATTACACTGGAAGAAGTCGCCGAATCAGCCGGTACAATCGGCTACGAAATTCTCACCCGCCTCGCGCCGCGCTGTCATCTCGTCTATCGCGGGATTTAGGAGTACCGGATGGCGGCGCGCGCAAAAACGTTTGTTTGTCAGAACTGCGGGGCGGCGACCGCGCGCTGGAGCGGCCGCTGCGATGCTTGCGGGGAATGGAATTCAATCGCCGAGGAAGGCGTCGCCGCGGCCGGCCGAGGATCGCGCAAAGGCCGCTTGTTCGTCATCGAACCGCTCAAGGGCGAACCGCTGCACACGCCGCGGCTCGCCGCCGGCATTGCCGAATTCGATCGGGTAACGGGCGGCGGCCTGGTGCGCGGCTCCGTGCTGCTCCTTGGCGGCAACCCGGGAATCGGCAAGTCGACGCTCTTGATCGAGGTCGCTGCCGCCTATGCGCGCAACGGCCACCGCGCGGTTTATATTTCCGGCGAGGAAGCGGTCGCGCAGGTCCGGCTGCGCGCCGAACGCCTCGGTCTTGGCGAAGCCGCCGTCGAACTCGCGGCCGAGACTTCCGTCGAGGACATCGTCGCCACACTCTCGCACGGCAAGGCGCCGCAGCTCACGGTGATCGATTCGATTCAAACCATGTGGACGCAAACCGTTGAAGCCGCGCCGGGAACCGTGACCCAAGTGCGCGGATCGGCGGCCGAGCTCATACGCTTTGCCAAGCGCACCGGCGGCGTGGTGATTCTCGTAGGCCACGTGACCAAGGACGGGCAGATCGCCGGGCCTCGCGTCGTCGAGCACATGGTCGACGCCGTCATGTCTTTCGAGGGCGAAGGCTCGCAACACTTCCGCATCCTGCGCGCGATGAAGAACCGTTTCGGACCGACCGACGAAATCGGCGTGTTCGAGATGACCGGCACTGGACTACGCGAAGTGCCGAACCCTTCCGAATTATTCCTTTCCGAGCGCGATCTCGGCAGCGCCGGCACCGCTGTCTTTGCCGGCATTGAAGGAACCCGGCCGCTGCTCGTCGAAATCCAGGCGCTGGTCGCCCCGACTTCCCTCGGCACGCCGCGGCGCGCCGTCGTCGGCTGGGATTCCAACCGGTTGTCCATGGTGCTTGCGGTACTTGAAGCCCATTGCGGCGTCCGCCTGTCGGGCCATGACGTCTACCTCAACGTCGCCGGCGGCCTGCGTATTACCGAGCCGGCGGCGGACCTGGCGGCCGCCGCCGCGCTGCTGTCGTCGCTGGCGCACGCGCCGTTGCCGCCGGATGCGGTCTATTTCGGCGAAGTGTCGCTGTCCGGGGCCGTGCGGCCGGTGGGACAGACCGCGGCGCGGCTCAAAGAGGCGCAGAAGCTCGGCTGTACCAAAGCGATTGCGCCAGAGGGTGCGCGCAAGGAAGCCGCCGAAGGATTCGCGAT
>DATNNI010000112.1:0-9671 GCA_035601915.1 Xanthobacteraceae bacterium | reverse complement strand
CGGCTTGATGCCGCCGAACTGGACCGTCAGCGCGTCGATCTTGATCATGATGCGCGCTGTGCCTGAAACTTGCTGTAGAGACGTTCGGCGAGGAGCGTAAGTTGGCCGCCGAGTCCGAGCGGATCGCGCAGCGCGAACAACAGCGCCGCGCCGAAGATCATGAATCCGGCATTGGTATTGACGTTGAGGTCGATCAGCAGCGCCGGAATGAAGCGGGTCAATACGCCGCCGAGGAAAGCGCCGAGCCAGACGTCGTAGCCGCCAAGCAGTGTGCCGATGAAGATGACGATCGAGGTGGTGGTCGGAAACGCCGATCCGTCGAGCTGGCCGAACAGGCCGGCCAATAACGCGCCGGCGACGCCGGCGAGAAATCCGGAAAGCGCAAACGCCCAGGCTTTGTAGAACACGATCCTTACGCCGGATGCCGCCGCCATCTGTTCGTTCTTGCGGATCAGCGCCCAGGCGCGTCCAGGCTTGGACCGGCGATGCGCCTCGACCAGGAAAATGCAAAGCACGGTCACAACGGCGACGAACAGAAAGTAACCGGTGTCGCCCGAGGCAAAGACCGGCCGCGCCATGGTGATCCGGTCGTTGCCGCTGGCGCCGACCTGGCCGAGAAAACCGGGGCCGCCGACCGGAAAGCTGATCACCGTCACCAGGCTCTGAAAGGCCCCGGCGAGCATCAGCGTCACCAGCGCCAGATAAAGCCCGCGCATGCGCAATGCCGGCAGTCCCCAGATCATGCCGATTACCGAGGCGCCGATGCCGCCGACGAGTATCGTCAGGACGAATGGCGGGTGAACGTAGTGATAGAAACGCAAGCTCACCCAGCCGCCGACGCCGACCAGCGCCCATTGGCAGAGCGACACCAGGCCAAGCTGGCCGTAGAGCAGCGCGCAGCCGAGCACTGCGAGGGCCATGCAATAGGCTTGCGTGAAGTTTGACAGCCAATAACCGCCGCAGGTGAACGCAATGACGACAGAAACAGCGCCAACCACGGCGACAATGGTGATGGCGCGCAGCCGCGGTGTAATCTCGGCTGTTGGCGGCGCCAGCGCCGGAAGCGGCGCAGCCTTGCTCATCTCGGTCATTCGCGCGCCCCGACTCCTTGACCCGTTCCGACAATCATCAGGAAAAGCAGAGCCGCGATATAAGGACCCGCGCTGCGCAGGTTGGCGATCTCGGGAGATGATGCAATCAGCAGCGCTTCGATCATGCCGGCAACCATGCCGCCGATGAAGGCGCCCGGCAGCGACGACAGGCGCGCCATGATTGCCGCGGCGATGGCCGGGATGACGAGAAAAGTCAGCGTGCCGGCGTCGAGCCGGCTGATGTTGGCCAAGAGGATGCCGGCGATGCCGGCAAAGAAGCCGTTGACCAGCCAGGCAAGCGAGTCGATCTGGGTGACGCGAACGCCAATAGCCGCGCTGATGTGGCGATCGCTGGCGAGCGCGCGCATGGCAAGTCCGATCCGCGTCCGGCTCAAGAAAAGGCCGACGCCGCCGGCCATCACCAACGACAGGCCGAGCGCAATCAGCCGCGTGTAGGACAGCCGGACACCGAACAGCACGACAAAGTTCAAATCGGTCGGCAACACCAAGCGCCGCGCAACGCCGATGCCCCAATACAAGGCCATACCGCCGAACAGAAAGAGCGCCAGTCCCAGCGTCGCAACGGCGCGCACCACGCGGTCGCGATGCGCGAGCCTGGGCGCGAACAGCCGGCCGTAGCCATAGGCCAGGGCGGTCGAGACGGTGATTCCGACAATCCAGCCGATCGGCGCGGGAATGTCCCAGTCGCCCAGCTGCCAGGCCAGGAACGCGGACACGCCGCCGAACGCACCGAAGGCGAAGTTCAACGTGCCCGATGCACGGTAGAGGATGACCAAACCAACGCTGGCGAGTGCGTACACAGCGCCCAGGCCGATGCCGGACGCGATGAAAGGAAGCAGGCTCATTTCCAATGCCAATTGTTGGTCATCGGCAGGACACCGCGCGCAACGCTTGAACGTTTCCCCTGCGCGATCCTATAGGCGCGTTTGTACGGTGTCAGCAAAATCCGCGTACGCTATTCGAACACTGCCCACTCGTTGAGCGGTTCTTTGGTTGGCGGCTGTGGGAGTGGGCGCGAGACGGCGTTTCGTTTGGGGACATCAAACCAAAAACGGCTTTAATCACGAAAGTGAATATCCCCGCGCGGCGAACCTGTGTGCGGTGCTTGACTAAACCGCGCGACCTCATCACTTTGTCGGCGAAACCGCAATTTGCCGACAAGGCGCCGCTGCGCGTTGTGCGCTTGTGCGTCGTTACAGGGAGGCTTTCATGAGCGACGGCGTGCGCTTCGACTTCATGCATTTCATGCCGTATCCGCATTTGCCGGAAAACCACAAAGACTATCATTCGATGTGGGTGGATTTTCCGAACAAATTCTACGACCCAAAAAAGGGCGCGGAGCTCTACAAGCGGTATCTCGCCGAACTCATACTTGCCGAGAAGGTCGGCTTCGACGCGGTCGTGGTCAACGAGCATCACAACACCGCCTACAGCATGATGGCGGCGCCGAACCTCATCGCGGCGGCGATCATTCCGCAGATGAAGAAAGCGAAAATCTGTGTGTGGGGGACGCCGCCTAATCTGGAATATCCAAACCGGCTGGCGGAAGAATACGCCATGCTCGACGTGATGTCGGAGGGCCGCCTTGAAGTCGCCTTTCCACTCGGCACCGGCATGGAATACTGGGCCAATCCGATTAACCCGGCCAGCGCGCGCGCACGATACCGGGAATCGATCGACATTATCCTGCAGGCGTGGACGCAGGACGGACCTACTACCTATTACGGCGACTTCTATACCTATCGCTATCTCAATCCGTGGCCGCGGCCTTATCAGAAGCCGCATCCACCTTGCTACATCGTCGGTACCGGCAGCCCGGAGACCGTCGAACTCGCGGCGAGGCTCGGCTTCGGTTATTCGGCGGTGTTCGTCAGCAAACAACGGGCGTTCGAACTTAATCAGCAATTGCGCCGGAGCTCCGCCGAGTACGGCCATCCGGTGCGGCCCGAGCAGTTGCCGCTGCAGGTCATTACCTACGTCGCGGAGACGAAGGAAAAAGCCGAAGAGGAAGCTATTCCACACCTGCGCTTTTTCTTTGAAGACGCGCTGCGCACGACACCGACATTCCTGGCCCCGCCCGGCTACCTGTCAGTCGCCGAGCTAAAGAAGCGCGCCGCGCTCGCCGACAAACTGCACGGCGGCTTCAGTTTCGACAACGTCAATGAGTCGTTCTTCGTGGCGGTAGGCACCGCCGACCAGGTGGTCGCCCAGCTCGAAGAGTGGGGCGGGCGAATGGGCACCAGCCATTACAATCTGCTCGCCGCCATCGGCGACATGCCGCATTGGAAGGTCGTCAAGAATTTAAGCCTGATCGGGCAGGATGTCATTCCGCGCGTCCGCGCAGGTGCGGCCGCCGAACGCCGCGTCGCCGCCGAGTAGTTGTAAAGGAGTAATCTCAGATGGCCGCGGTTGCCTTTCCAGATCAGTTCAAGCGCGAAACCCACACCATCAACGGCCTGAAAACGACCGTGCTCAGCGCCGGCAAGGGCGAGCCGCTGGTCTTTATGCATGGCGCCGGTATTTGGCACGGCATCAACTTCGCCGTTCCCTGGACGCAAAAATTCCGCGTCATCATTCCGCTTCATCCCGGCTTTGGCGAGGCCGACGACGATCCGGCGATGTCCGAGATTCATGACTACGTCATGCACTATCTCGACCTGTTCGACGCGCTTGGCCTCGATAAATTCCATCTGGTCGGGTTTTCGCTCGGCGGGCTCCTGGCGGCGAACTTCGCGGTCGAGCACGGCCATCGGATTCATCGGCTGGTGCTCGTCGGGCCCGCCGGCTTGCGCGGTAAGGAGCGACCCAAAGGCGATTTCTTCCTGCTGCCGCCAGAAGAGATCCCAGGGATGCTGGTATCGAATTTCGACGTCATCAAGCAGTTCCTGCCGGAAAATCCGAAGGACCTCGATTTCATGGGGGAACGCTATCGGGAAGGCGGGACGCTGGCGCGCCTGTTGTGGGAGCACCCGTACGACACCAAACTGCCGCGCTATCTGCATCGGCTGACCATGCCGACCTTGCTGGTATGGGGCGAGGACGACAAGCTCTTGTCCGTGCAGAATGCTGATATCTGGCGCCAGTACCTGCCCAAGGCGGAGTTGCAAACCTTCAAGGGCGCCGGTCATCTGGTCCTTGACGAAAAACGTGAGGCGGTCGACGCGGTGCAGCGCTTTTTGTCGTAGCGCGCGCACAGTCGGTATGGCGAGGCGCTTAAGTGAGCCGCCTTTGTGGCGGTTCGCTGGAATATTTCTGGGGCCCGCAAAAATCTCATCACGTTTTTGTTTGATGAGGGATGGCGTTTTTATGCCTTCATGCTTGTTGTTTTGTCGGGCCGCCTGTTAATCTTTCCTGATCGGCGCGATTGAGCGCCAATAAATAGGCTAGGGGGGATTACATGGAAAACGCGAAAACTTATTTGACGCCGCTCGCCCGTTTGCTGCTGGCGAGCCTGTTTGTCTGGGCTGGCTTCGGCAAGCTGATGAATCCGGCCGGGACCGCGCAATATTTTGCGAGCTTGAGCGTCCCGGTGCCGAATATAGCGGTGTGGGTGGTCATGATCGTTGAGCTGGTCGGGGGCTTGATGCTTCTGGTCGGCTTTCAGGCTCGCTGGGTAGCGCTGGCGCTTGCCATATTTTGTCTGATCACCGGTTTCGCCATCCATCTGCCCGGCGGCGACCTCGCGAACATGACCCATTTCTACAAAAATCTCTCGATCACCGGCGGCTTGCTCTATGTGGTCGCTTTCGGCGCCGGTTACCTGAGCGTCGACGGTCCATCCAAATAAATTTCGGACAAATGCGGCGTCGGGGCGCTCCGGCGCTCCGGCGGGCCGCGGCCGCTCAACTATAATTCCGCTACCGCGCGGATCAGCCGCTCGATATCTTCCGGCCGCGACAGGCGGTGATCGCCGTCTTTGACGAGCGTGAGCACGACGTCATCGCTGGCGAGCCGGGAGACAAGTTCGACCGCATGCCGCCACGGCACATCGGGATCGAGCACGCCTTGGAGGATCCGCACCGGGCAGCCGGTTTCGATCATGCCGCCGAGCAGGAGATGCTGGCGTCCCTCCTCGATCAAACGCCGGGTGACAAGGTAAGGCTCCGGCGAATATTCGGACGGCCGCTGCCAAACGCCCTTGTCCTCAAGTTCGCGTTTGATCTCGGGAGCGAAGCGCTTCCACATCAGCTCCTCGGTAAAATCAACCGCCGGCGCGACCAGGACCAGGCCGGCGACCGAAGCGGGCGCCTCTTGTCCTTGCTGGCGCAGCGCGCGCGCCAGCAAAAGCGCGAGCCAGCCGCCCATAGACGAACCCACGACAATCTGCGGCCCGTGGCAGCAAGCGTCGAATACGGCGAGGCTTTCCGTGAGCCACCGCCCGATTGTGCCGTCGGTAAAAGCGCCGCCCGATTCGCCATGGCCCGAATAGTCGAAGCGTACGCAGGCGCGGCCGGCCTCGTCGGCCCAACGCGCGAGCGCTTGCGCCTTGGTGCCGTTCATGTCGGATTTGTAGCCGGATAGCCAAAACACCCCCGGGCTTGCGCCTTCGCGCCGGCGCACGGCAATGGAGCGGCGTTCGGCGCCCAGTCCAATATCCAGGCTTTTCAGGCTGTTATCGTTCATGTTCAGGGTTAATCACTGGCAAAGGCGCTTTCGTTTGCAAAGCCGGTTTCAGCGAGATGTTTGGCCGCAAACGAACGGCTCGTGCAAGAGCGCGCCGCCGCATTGTCGTTGACTTGCACGATAAAACTACCGATCTTCCGGAATCGCCGGGTGCGTTGCGGACCGGGTTTTGCTATCGCGGTCCGCGCAATCGCCGGCATGTCGCAACGGTAGAGGAGAGAAGCGTCATTCGTCGCCCCATCAGAACCGCGCAACCTGCTCCCAAGGAAGGTCCGCGCGTCAACGAGGAGATCCGCGTCCGCGAGGTCCAGCTCATCGACAAAGACGGCAACAACCACGGCACCACCGAGATCGGCGCCGCAATAGCCATGGCGCAGGAAGCCGGGCTCGATCTGGTCGAGATCGCGCCGAATTCGTCGCCGCCGGTTTGCAAAATCCTCGACTACGGCAAATACAAATATCAGTCGCAGAAGAAGGCCGCCGAAGCGCGCAAGAAGCAAAAGGTCGTCGAGATCAAAGAGATCAAGCTGCGGCCGATGATCGACGATCACGACTATGACGTGAAGATGCGATCGGTACAGCGCTTCTTCGAGGAAGGCGACAAGGTCAAAGTCACGTTGCGCTTCCGTGGCCGCGAGATGGCCCACCAGGAACTCGGCTATAAGCTCCTTGATCGCGTCAAGGCGGATACCGCTAAGTTCGCCAAGATCGAGCAGGAGCCGCGCTTCGAGGGCCGCCAAGTGGTGATGGTGCTGGCACCGCGCTAACCCCGCCACAGCGTGCGGCCGTTGCCATTCCGCGTGGCCTCTGCCATAACCGCGCCCTTCCCGCCGCCCGGCTGATTAGGGCTGCCGTGGCGGCGGCGATGTGCTCCAAGCACGCAACGCTCGTCCACGAGCATTTTCGGCCCGCAAGCTTTAAGCGCCTGCGGCCAAGGAGAACCAAATGCCCAAGATCAAGACCAAATCGGGCGCTAAAAAGCGCTTCAAGGTGACTGGCGGAGGCAAGGTCCTCTACGCGCAGTCAGGCAAGCGCCACGGCATGATCAAGCGCACCAAAAAGCAGATCCGCCAGCTGCGCGGCACGAACGTGCTGTTCAAAACCGACGGCGATCGGATCAAAAAGTACTTTTTGCCGAACGGCTGAGTAGTCATCGGCCGTTGTCGAATTTTCCGCATTCTACGATCGAGAGGAGATGAGTCATGGCACGCGTCAAGCGCGGCGTCACCGGTCATGCCAAGCACAAGAAGGTTTTCAAAGCAGCCAAGGGCTATTATGGCCGGCGCAAGAACACCATCCGCATCGCCAAACAGGCGGTGGAGAAGGCGAACCAATATGCCTATCGCGACCGCAAGCGGAGAAAGCGCACCTTCCGCGCTTTGTGGATCCAGCGCCTGAACGCCGCGGTGCGGCCGTTCGGTCTTAACTACAGCCGCTTCATCGCGGGTTTGAGCAAAGCCGGTATCGTCGTCGACCGCAAAGTGCTTTCCGATCTTGCCATCAGCGAGCCGGCGGCTTTCGAGGCGATTGTCGGGCAAGCGAAGTCCGCGCTAGCGGTGTAGCCATGAGCGACAACGCTGCCGAACTTGAGCAGCGAACTCTCGCCGAGATCGCCGGCGCCGCCGACGAAGCGGCGCTTGAGGCGGTGCGCGTGGCGGCGCTCGGCAAAAACGGTTCGATCACTGCGCTGTTGAAAACGCTCGGGGGATTGCCGCCCGAGGAGCGCAAGATTCAGGGCCCCGCGATCAACGGGCTGAAAGATCGCGTCAATGCCGCGCTTGCCCAGCGGCGCGCTGCTTTGACGAACGCGGCGCTCGAAGCCCGGCTCAACACCGAGAGCGTCGACGTCACTCTGCCGGTGCGCGAGGCGCCCGCCGACATCGGCCGGGTGCATCCGATCACGCAGGTGATCGACGAATTGACCGCGATCTTCGCCGACATGGGCTTTTCGATTGCCGAAGGGCCCGACATCGAGACCGACGATTACAACTTTACCAAGCTCAATTTCCCGAAGGACCATCCCGCCCGCGACATGCAGGATACGTTCTTCTTCAATCCGAAGCCGGACGGCTCGCGGCTTTTATTGCGCACGCACACCTCGCCGGTGCAGGTGCGCACCATGCTGAGCCAAAAGCCGCCGATCCGCGTCATCATTCCCGGCCGCACCTATCGCAGCGATTCCGATCAGACCCACACGCCGATGTTCCACCAGGTCGAAGGCCTCGTCATCGACCGCAATTCGCATCTCGGCCACCTGAAATGGATTTTGCAAGAATTCTGCAAGGCGTTCTTCGAAGTCGACAGCGTGAAGATGCGCTTTCGTCCGTCGTTTTTTCCGTTCACCGAGCCGTCGCTGGAAGTCGATATCCAATGCCGGCGCGACAAGGGTGAAATCCGCTTCGGCGAAGGCGACGATTGGATGGAGATTCTAGGCTGCGGCATGGTTCATCCGAACGTGCTGCGCAATTGCGGGCTCGATCCGGACGAATTCCAGGGCTTTGCCTGGGGCATGGGGATCGACCGCATCGCCATGCTCAAATACGGAATGCCCGATCTCCGCGCTTTCTTCGAAGCCGACGTGCGCTGGCTCAATCATTACGGCTTCCGCCCGCTCGATTTTCCGACGCTGGCCGGAGGCCTGAGCGCGTGACGGCTTCGGTCACGAGGTTGGCAAATGTTTAAATGTGATGCGGGCCGGTTCGGCTTGATGCCTGTTCCCTCCCCCCCCTGTGGGGGAGGGGTAGGGAGGGGGGTACCTTCATGCCCGAACCGTCGACGATAGCAATCATTGTGTCTGCTGCCGCCTTGTCAGTTTCCTTGGTGACGATGTGGATTACGCTTTTTCGGCGTGGCTCGTTGAAAATGACACAACCAACTACGGTAATGTTCGGGCCCGACGGTAGACATCACGAAGGCGATCCAAAAAAGTTTTCTGCGAGCACTTCTATATTCGACAGCAAAACGCGGACACGTAATCGAAAATATGTTTGTAAGAGTTTCACATGGAGAACACCGACAGAGCTTTCCAATCTGGGTACTCGGCAACGAGAGACTTTTTCGGGGTAGCGGAATTTTCGTTGGCGATCAGGGGGTAGTAGCGGATCATCATTTTTTGCTTCCGCCGGACGCCGAGCGGTACGTTTTCAAGGCCGGCGAATACCGATTGGAGGTATTCGGCCGAATCGTAGGAGCGAGGGAAGCAACTGTGCTGTGGTCCAATTCTCTTATTGTTTCGGAGAGCGATGCCCGCATGCTCACACAGGCCCACAATGCGATCTATTTCGATTGGGGTCCCGATTCTAATCGATACATTACGAGTATCCGCTCAAAGCCTCCTGCGATGACGCCCGAGGAATTGTTTGGGAAAGGACTTCCGGCATCGCCTAAAGCAGATGAGAGAGCAAACGCGTAAATGTCGCACGCCAAAGTTAGTGAGGGCCAGCGAGGCCGCGCAAAACAACTCCGCCAGCGGATGACGCGTGCCGAAACTCTGCTTTGGCGCTATCTTAAGGCTCACCACGTCGATGGTTTAGCGTTCCGCCGCCAAACTCCTATGCATCAATATATTCCTGACTTTGTTTGCCATTCTGCGCGCATTGTCGTTGAAATCGATGGTTCGAGTCACGATTTCGTGTCGCGACAGCGCGGGGACAGACGACGCGATAAATGGTTCGAGTCACAGGGCTACGCTGTGCTCCGTTTCACAGATCAACAGGTTCTCAGAAACCTGGAAGGCGTTATCGAGCTCGTCCGCGAAGCGGCCGCGAGTCGTCTGCGGCCGTTACCCCCCTCCCTTTCCCTCCCCCACAAGGGGGGAGGGAACATGTCGTTGTCGGTTGCGAACACGCTCCGTAGTTCGAGAGCTGCGAAAGTTGCCGCGCCGAATATCCTCCTCAAAGGGGGAGGTGATGGAAGCACTTCCTCACGGCGAGGCAC
>DATNNI010000111.1:0-9883 GCA_035601915.1 Xanthobacteraceae bacterium | reverse complement strand
AGGTGCGCTCGTCGATGACGCGGAAGCCCATGTTTTCGAGCACCGGCACGCGTTCCGACAGCGGGATGGGCCGCGCGTGGCTGAAGACCTTCAATCCGGCCGCGGCATCCTCCGCGCCATGATTGGCGTGAAATTCGACCGCGAGCGGATGCTCGGCTGTGAGCGCCTCGATCGCCCCGATATCGGCCACGGCAGCCGCCGGTCGATAGGTTTCCCGGTAGTCGACGGGAAACGCCGCCGCGTAGCGAGCAAATAAAGTGCGGCCGGCGCCGGTCTGCGCGGGGCGGCCGAGCGCATCTTTCAGGCCATCAACCCAGTTGCGGACGATCGCCTCGACCGAGCGCTCAAGAACGCCGCGATCGACCGCCGGCGTTTTGCCCTCGGTGCGCACGATGATGAAATGCACCCGCACCAGCGGCCCTTCGGGAAAAAACGGGTTAAACGCCCGAACTTCGCCTTTGAACGCGGCCGCGAGGTAATTGCCGATTTTTGCCCTGATCTCGCTGTCGTAACGGTCACGCGGAACATAAACGAGCACGGAAACGAATTGGTCGAAACGGTCGTGCCAAGGAAGCACGCGGACACGCGGCCGTTCGTTAAGCTGAAGAATGGCGAGCGCGAATTCGTAGAGCGTGTCCTCGTCGATCTGAAACAGCTCGTCGCGCGGATAATTTTCCAGCACGTTGACCAGCGCCTTGCCGGAATGGCTCGATGGATCGAACCCAGCGCGGCTGATGACGTCGTCGAGCTTGTGCCGCAAGTAGGGAATGGCGCGGGCCGCCCGCGTGTATGCGGTCGAAGTGAACAAGCCGCACAATGCGCTTTCGCCGACGAGGTTGCCGTCGGGGTCGAAACGCTTCACGCCGATGTAATCCAGGTTTACGCGCCGATGCACGCGCGAGCGAACCGCAGCCTTGGTGACAATGAGGAGCTTCGGCTCCTTCAGGAACTCATCGATTTCCGGCGTTATGGTCACGAGCTGATTGCCGCGGCGTAGAAGCCGCATGTCGGGAGATCGCAAGAGTCCGAGCCCGGTTTCGAATTTCGGCGTGAGCTCGCGTTCGCTCTCGTGGCCGGCGTAGGCGTAATCACGAGCGCCGAGCAGGGTGAAATTGTCCGCGGCCAGCCATTGCAGAAACTGGATCGCTTCGGCGATTTCGTCGGCGGCAAGCGGCGGCGGATTGGTCTGCAACTCGGCGACGACCTCGCCGATATGGGCAAGCATCGGCCGCCAATCGTGGACGCTGACGGCGACGTCGGCCAGGATCTGGTGCAAGGCGCGCACAATGTCCGCGCGCTCGCCCTCGTTGTCCGCGCCGCCGGTAACAATATGAATGTAGCTCTCGCGGCTGCCCTGGCTTTTGCGCGCGCCCTTAAACGCCGTGAGTTTGCCCGCCGGGTCGCGTTCGACCGTAAAAACGGGATGCGCCAACAGGCGGATGTCCAAACCGCGCTCGCCAAGTTCGCCGAGGGCCGAATCGACCAAAAACGGCATGTCGTCATTGACGATTTGCAAAATCGCCTCGCCGCGCGGCGAAGCTGCGGGCGCGAAGCCGATCTTGGCGGCGCCGGGTTCGCGCGCCTGCAAAAATGACCAGGCTTGTTCGGTTAGGCCGGCGAGTTCGTCCGGTGCGTAGTGTTGGAAGTCGTCGGGCAGCGCTTGCGCGTACAAATCGGCGAGAAAATTACGCGGAATGTCCGGCCGGCGTGCGGCAAGAACTGCGGCCGCCGCGCCGATCAGCGACTGGGTCGCATTCTCCTGTGCGGCGCGGAGGTTATCCTCGACGACCATCGTTCTCCCGTGCCGGCTCGCCGGTCGCCTTCGCCTGCGATAATGGTCGCATGATGTGCCGGTTCGCTAGCGCACAATCTGTCGAGCTAGGGGAGCGGATTTGACATTCGCTATCTACCCAACCGCCAATTCGTGAAGCGAATGTGAAATCCAAAGCTCCCCTAGAACTAATATTTGCCAGTGGTCCTTTGATTTTAACATTCGCACAAGGGCGTGCCGAAACGGGATACGAATGCTAAAATCGGACCACTAGCAGCGCGCACGGCTTGGGCGCTGTGAGAAATTCGGTCAAGAGGTCCCTTATGGTCAAGCTGGCCAAGCGCATGCCCAAAAAGGCCGCTGCCGGACGGGCGGCGGCCGCCCGCCGCGCGCCCGCGGCCACACGCGACGATACCGAAATCATCGCGCTGAACTTGCCGCCGGAAAAACTGTCACCCGAGATGCAGGCTTATTTCAACAAGTGCGAGGAGAAGCTCGGCTTCGTTCCCAATGTGCTCAAGGCCTACGCGTTCGATATGCCGAAGCTTTCGGCCTTCGTCGCGATGTACAACGATTTGATGCTGGCCCCGTCCGGTTTAAGCAAGCTCGAGCGTGAGATGATTGCGGTCGTGGTGTCCTCGCACAACAAGTGCTATTACTGTCTTGTTGCTCATGGCGCCGCAGTGCGGGCGCTTTCCGGCGATCCGCCGCTTGGCGAAGTGATCGCGATGAATTATCGCGCCGCGCGGCTTTCGCCGCGCGAGCGCGCCATGCTCGACTTCGCGGTCAAGCTCACGGCGGAGCCGTGGTCGATAGAAGACGCCGATCGCGAAGCGCTGCGCCGCGCCGGCTTCACCGAGCGCGATATCTGGGACATCGCGGCGGTGGCCGCGTTCTTCAATATGTCCAATCGGGTGGCCTCCGCGACCGATATGCGGCCGAACAGCGTCTATCACAGTCAGGCGAGGTGAAAACGGGACGCTCGGAACGCGCGGTAAAATTGCTATGATGGGATTTCCGAATCATGAGCTGTGGAGGCTTCCGATGCGTGCAGGGATTGCGAGCTTGGCGGCCGGCGGCGTTGTCGCCGCCTTCACGGTTTCCCAGGTCTTTGCCGCACCGCCGGCAAAGCTTGCGCCAAACGACATTCAGACGACATTCTTCAACGGCCAGCCGTTTACTGCCGCTACCCCGTCGGCCGGCGCCAAATTCAAAATGACATTCACCGCGGATGGAAAAATCAAGCGCCAGCCGATCGGCACCGGCAAGAAAGGCGAGGGCACCTGGAAGCTTTCGGCCGATGGCTTCTGCCGCACCTGGAAGGGCGCCAGGGAAGAATGCTTCACCGTGATGTCGGCCGGCGCCAACAAATGGTCGGTCATGAAGGGTTCGAGCGTTCTTGCGACGTGGAGCAAGTAACCGCGGTCGCTGCGCTTGCCGTTTTCAAGCCGAGGCGAGGGCTTCTTCGTGCACCGACAGGTCGCGAATAGTCGGATGCTCGCCGGATAGCGGATTTTCCGGGTCCCACGAATAGCTCAGCGTCTCAAAGCGCATGGCGCGGGCGTCGAGCATGACCAGACGCCCCACCAGGCCTGTGCCAAATCCGACAATCTCTCGGATCACCTCGAGCGCGGCCATTGACCCGATGACACCGGCAAGCGCGCCGAGAATCCCGGCCTCGACGCAGGCCGGCACGGTGCCAGGCGGCGGCGGTTCGGGAAAAAGACAGCGGTAAGTCGGATTCGGCTTGCCATCGGCCGAACGCTCGTGGGCGCGGACGGTGGTGAGCGTGCCGTCAAATGGGCCGAGCGCTGCGGTCACCAGCGGTTTCTTGGCGAAATAGCAGGCGTCGGAAACCAGATAGCGCGTGGCGAAATTGTCCGAACCGTCGGCGATCAAATCGTAATTGCCGATCAGCGACAGCGCGTTTTGCGGGCCGATACGTACGCCATGCGGCTCGACGGCGACGTGCGGGTTCAACCGGCCGATGATTGCCGTGGCGCTGTCGACTTTCGGCAGCCCGAGATCAGCTGTCGCATGGATTACTTGCCGCTGCAGATTGGACAGCGAGACAACATCGTCGTCGACAACGCCGAGAGTCCCCACACCTGCGGCGGCGAGATAAAGAATGAGCGGCGCACCGAGCCCGCCGGCGCCAATGACCAGGACTCGCGCGCGGCGCAGCGCGGCCTGTCCCGGCCCGCCCACTTCCGGCAGCACGATATGGCGGGCGTAGCGTTCGAGTTCGTCGGCGCTGAGCATGCCGTCAAGATAGGCGTGAACCATGCATCCGGCCACCATTAATGCCCCGATTCCAAAGTTCGTATCGTGTGCGGCGTTCTCGTTTCCGAACTTCGGAATCGAAAGGGCATTAGCAAATTATCATTCTAATCTCGCTTTTGGTTCAGAAGGCCGCATAATGCGTTCGCGGCAAGAATGATGCGGACTTCCGAACCGCGACACTGCCGCCGCGATTGCTTGATCCTCAAACTATGCACAAGCCGCCGCCGCGCCGATTGCGTCGGGGCGCGGTTAAGCTACGCTCGCCGCGTCCCGGTAGGAGCGATCATGCGAAGGGCGCTGGCGGCTGTTGTTGTCGCCGCAATTGCTGCGGCTTCGCCGGCGCTCGCCAAACAATCCGATAGTCGCAGGCAGGCGGCGGCGCCCGCGGCGCGCCCCGGCAAGGTCACGTCGCCGCGGGTGCCAAGCAAGACCACCGCTAAGGGCGACAACGAACGCGAGGGCGCCATTCTTGCCGCATTGGAGCGCGGCTCGACAGGAACGCCTGCCAGTTTTCCCGACAGCATCGGCTGGCGGCTGATTGAGGATCCGGCCACCGGCGCACGGCTTGGCCTGCCGGAAAAGCTCGTGCCTCGCGTCGGCGCGTCCCGGATGGGCGGCCGCTGGTCGTCGGCGCAGGGACAAATTCAGGTCGAAACCTTCCGGTTCGCCGAAGCGGCGTTAGCCGCGCTGTTTGACGACGAGAAGAAAGCGGCGCACCGGCAGATCGAGGCCAGCGTGCTCAAACCCGATCTGTTCGTCATGTCGGGCGTGCAGGGCCTGAAAAATTTTTGGATGCGCGCCGAAGCGCGCGGCGGTGAAGTGCGGGGTATCACCATCCTCTATGATCAGGCGACTGAAGGCACCATGGAGCGGGTCGCGCTGGCGATGGTTGGCGCTTATATTGGATTTCCAGACCTCAGCGCACCACCGCCGCCGGGTTTGCGGCGGGCGGTTGAGTACGGCTCGGCCATCGTGGTCACGCGCGACGGCGATCTCGTAACGTCGGCGCGGCTCACTGATGAGTGCCGCAGCATCTCGGTGCCAGGCCTTGGGCATGCCGAGCGGATCGCGGCGGATAGTGCCAGCGGTTTGGCGTTGATTCGCCTTTACGGCGCGCGCAATCTCGTTCCGGTCGCGCTGACGGGCGGCGGCAGCCAAGGCGGCGATCTGCGTCTTGTCGGCATCGACGATCCGCTCGTGCAAAAGCAAGACGGCGCCGTCACCAGTTCGCCGGCTCATATCACGGGATTGGACGTCGAACCCGCGCCGGCGCTCGGTTTTGGGGGCGCCGCGGCCGTCGATATGCGCGGCGTTTTCGTCGGTATGATCGATTTCAAGCCGGCGATCGTTGCCGCCAACGATAGCTCCGCACATACGGCGGCGACGCTGGTGCCGGTCGAAGCAATCCGCGCATTCCTGAAAGCGAAAAATGTCTCGCCGGCGATCGGCGCTAACGCTCCGACGGAAACGGAACAATCGGTGGTGCGCGTTGTCTGTGTGCGCAAGTGACCGTCGCGCCGGCAACGCGGGCTATTTGTTCTCGAACTTCGGCGGGCGCTTGGCGATGAAGGCCGCCATGCCTTCCTTCTGGTCGGCGGTCGCAAACAGCGAATGAAACACGCGGCGTTCGAAGCGGATGCCCTCGCCGAGCGGCATTTCGAACGCGGCATTCACCGCCTCTTTCGCCGCCAGCACCGAAGGCAGCGACATTGACGCGAGCGCTTCGGCGACCTTCAAGGCCTCCTCGACAAGACTAGCCAGCGGTACGACGCGGGCGGCGACGCCGGAACGCTCGGCTTCGGCGGCATCCATCATCCGGCCGGTCAAGATAAGGTCCATCGCCTTCGCTTTGCCGACGGCGCGCGTCAGCCGCTGCGTTCCGCCAATGCCGGGAATGATGCCGAGCTTGATTTCCGGCTGGCCGAATTTGGCGTTGTCGGCGGCGATGATCAGATCGCATTGCAAGGCGAGTTCGAAGCCGCCGCCAAGTGCAAAGCCGGCGACCGCGGCGATCACCGGCTTGCGCAGTTCGGCGGCCGGATGCCAATCGGCGGCAAAATCGCCGAGAAAAGCATCGCCGAACGTCTTGTCGGCCATTTCCTTGATATCGGCGCCGGCGGCGAACGCCCTGTCCGACCCGGTAATGACCACGCAGCCGATCTTGGCATCGGCATCCAAATCCTTGAGCGCGGATTTCAGCTCGCGCATCAGCGCGGAGTTGAGCGCGTTCAGTGCCTGCGGCCGGTTCAGGCGGATCAGGGCGACTTTGCCGTGGGTCTCGACAATGAGATTCTCGTAGCTCATGGCGTGTCCGGTTTGTTGCTCATGCGGGTGTCATTTTTGGCATGCCGGGCAATAAAACGTCGAGCGCCCGTTCTGCACGATGCGTTTGATGATGCCTCGGCAGCCGGAAGTCCGGCACTTCTCACCCTCGCGGCCATAAACACGGAAACGATGCTGAAACATGCCAAGCTCGCCATCGGTGAGCTTGTGATCGCGTAAGCTCGATCCGCCATCCTTGATCGCGTCATTGAGCACGGCCTTGATGCTTTCGACCAGCCGTTCCGCGCGCTCGTTGGGCGCACCGCGGCGGTCGGCAATGGTCGAGGCGAGGCGCATGGGCGATAGCCGCGCACGATGCAGCGCCTCGCAGACATAGATGTTGCCGAGCCCGGCGACGACGCGCTGATCCAACAGCGCCGCTTTGAGGCTCGTCTTTTTTCCCCGGCAGGCTTGAGCCAGCATCGCGGCATCGAACGCGTTGCCAAGCGGTTCGGGACCCAGCCGCGCCAGCAGCGGCTCGGCATCGAGCTTGGCGCGCGCGACAAGCTTCATCGAGCCGAAACGGCGCGGGTCGTTGAAGGTAACGATACTGCCGGACGACATGTGAAACACGACGTGGTCGTGCGCGAGATGCCGCTTCCGCTCACGATGGTATGTTCCAAGCTTGTCGCTGGCGGCTTTTTGAAAGACGTGAAACGAGCCTGACATGCCGAGATGCATGAGGAGCACGTCGCCGGAGGACAGATCCGCCAGCAGATATTTTGCCCGCCGGCCGAGGCCGGTGACGGTTTGGCCATGCAAGCGGCGGGCGAAATTCCGCGGCAGCGGCCAGCGCAGATCGGGCCGGCGCACCTCGACCTTGGAGAAGCGGGCGTCTTCCATGGCCGGCGCAAGACCGCGGCGTACCGTCTCGACTTCAGGTAATTCGGGCATTTAGCTCGCGACCGATACAAACCACGATCATATGAGTGCGTTTCGATGCGCCCCCTAAACCATGGCGCATCGACTTTGTAGCGGCCGGCCGCTCGCCGCGCTATCGTCGATCCTTAAGGATCAGCCATGCCAGCCTCCGAAAAACAACACGCCGATTTCGGCTATCGCCGCGTACCCATTGACGAGAAGCAGGAGCTCGTCTCGGGCGTATTCCGCAGCGTCGCCGGCCGCTACGACTTGATGAATGACCTGATGTCGTTTGGGCTGCATCGCGCCTGGAAGGACGCGCTGGTGACGGCGATCAATCCGCCGAAAAATCGCCCGTTCGTCCTGCTCGATGCTGCCGGCGGTACCGGCGATGTCGCCTTGCGCGTCCTCGCGGCGGGCGGCGAACAAACCCGCGCGGTCGTGTGCGATATCAACGCCGACATGCTCGCGGTCGGACGAGAACGCGCCAGCCGGCATGCCACATACCGGTCCACCCGCCGCGCGGACGAGGGGCCGCGCGAAATCGAGGACCGGATTACCTTCACCGAGGCCAATGCCGAGGCGTTGCCGTTCGCCGACCGCACCTTCGACGCCGTAACCATCGCCTTTGGCATCCGCAACGTCACCCGGATCGACGTGGCGCTTGGCGAGGTTTACCGCGTGCTGAAGATCGGCGGGCGTTTTTTATGCCTCGAATTTTCCGCGGTGGACGTTCCCGGCCTGCAATCGCTCTATGATTTCTATTCGTTTCGCGTCATCCCTACGCTCGGCGGAATTGTCGCCGGCGACGCGGAATCCTATCGCTACCTGGTCGAATCGATCCGCCGTTTCCCCAAGCCGCAGGACTTCGCCGCGATGATGGATGCGGCCGGCTTCGCCCGCGCGTCCTATCGGCGGCTTACCGGCGGCATTGTCGCGCTGCATTCCGGCTGGCGATTGTGATCGCCGCGCCCGCGTACCTGTTGCGTATCGGCCGCGCCGGGATCGTCTTCGCCCGCGAAGGCGTATTCGGCGTGATCGATCCCGTCGCCATCCCTCCGGCGGCGCGTCCCTTCGTGCGTATCGCGCGCTTGATCGAACGGCCGTCGGCGGCGACAGCGGAGACGCGGCTTGCGGCGGCGCTGACCCGGCTGGGCCCGAGTTACGTCAAGCTTGGCCAGTTTTTGGCGACGCGGCCTGACGTAGTCGGCGCGACGATCGCGCGCGATCTTGAGCGGTTGCAAGACCAGATGCCGCCGTTTCCGCAGCAGGAAGCGGAAGCGGCGGTGGAGGCGTCGTTCGGACGCCCGCTCAATACGATTTTTCAGTACTTTGGACCCGCGGTTGCCGCGGCCTCCATCGCCCAGGTGCACAAAGCGGAAATCGCTTCCGCGGGCGAGTCGCGGCCGGTCGCGGTAAAAGTGTTGCGGCCCGGAATCGAGCGGCGATTTTACGCCGATCTGCGCGCGTTCGACTTCGTCGCAAGGCAGGCTGAGGAAGTTTCCGCCGAAGCGCGCCGGCTGCGGCTCGTCGAAGTGGTCGACACGTTGCGGCGCACCGTTACGGTGGAGATGGACTTTCGCCTCGAAGCGGCCGCGCTTTCGGAAATGGCGGAGAACACCAAGGACGATCCGGATTTCCGCGTCCCCACCGTGGATTGGGACCGCACCACCAAAGAAGTCCTGACGCTGGAATGGATGGAAGGGACGCCGCTTTCGGATCGGGCGCAGCTGCAAGCCAAGGGGTTCGATCTGCGCCAACTCGCCCGCGCGTTGATCCAAACGTTTCTCCGGCATGCGTTGCGCGACGGCTTCTTCCATGCCGACATGCATCCGGGAAATCTGTTTGTCGACGACGACGGCCGGCTGGTTGCGGTCGATTTCGGCATCATGGGCCGGCTCGGCGTGAAGGAGCGGCTGTTTCTCGCCGAAATCCTGCACGGCTTCATCACCCGGGATTATCAGCGAACCGCCGAAGTGCATTTCGAAGCAGGCTACGTGCCGCCGCATCACTCGGTGGAGAATTTTGCGCAGGCGATCCGCGCCATCGGCGAGCCGATTCATAACCGCACCGCCGAAAACATCTCGATGGCGCGGCTGTTGACGCTGTTGTTCGAAGTCACCGGCTTGTTCGACATGCGCACCCGCCCGGAATTGTTGCTGCTGCAAAAAACCATGGTGGTGGTCGAGGGCGTCGCGCGCTCGCTCGATCCCCAGCTCGATATTTGGTCCACCGCGGAGCCGGTGGTGCGTGAGTGGATGACCCGGCATCTCGGCCCCGCGGGGAAGCTCGAAGGCGCGGCGCTTGGGGCCGCGGAAGTCGGACGATTCGTCGGCAACGCACCGGGCCTGTTGACGCGCGGCGCGCGCGTGCTCAATCAACTGGACGAAATCACCCGCGACGGGCTGGTGCTGTCGCCGCATACCGTCGCCGAGATCGGCAAAAGCGAAGCGCGCCGCACGCGATGGAGCACCGTTGCACTATGGATGATCGCCGCTTTTCTGTTGTGGATCATCGTTCTCCTGATGCGGTGATTGCACTGATTGCAGTGCAATCATTTCCCTGCTAACATCTGGATGAACGCGAGGAACCGTGATGGGGAGCCTGACCGTCCGGCAACTTGATGACCGGCTCAAGCGGCTGCTG
>DATNNI010000110.1:0-2142 GCA_035601915.1 Xanthobacteraceae bacterium | reverse complement strand
TAGCGATTACGGCATACCCGATACCGTGCAGGGCAGGTTTGAGTTGCTGGTGCTGCACCTGGTGCTGGTGTTGCGGAAACTCAATCGACATTCTCGATCCCCTCGAACTTTCGGGGGGTGGGGGCGCCGCGAATCACTTGGACAGCTTCTTTTTGATGCCTTTTGCCGGGACCTTGACGCAAACTTGCGGGAGATGGGGGTCGGCGATATGGGAGTTCCACGGCGTATGCGGCGGTTCGGTGAGGAGTTCTACGGCCGTCAGGCCGCCTATCAGGCGGCGTTGGATGGGAGCGACCCCCAGGCGCTTGAGAACGCGCTGGCGCGCAATATCTTCGAGAAAGATACCGTCGAGGCAAGAATAATTCGTCTTGCCGAATATACCCGCGCCGCCGCGGCGCAACTTGAAGATGCAGACGTTGATACCTTCGCCAGCGCGCCGGTCTTTCCCGATCCAGCGAAATTCGCAAACACCGGGCGCTAACCATGGATGACGCCAAGCCCGGCTCTCCGAGCCCATGGCATTTTCCTGTTGCGGTCGAAGACGTGCCGGAGTCGGGCGAGCAGTTCGATTTGACGGCGGATTCGCAAACTCGCGCGGCGATAGCGAAGGTCGCCGGCCTGCGCGACCTGCCGCGTCTCGAAGCCAATTTCGACGTGAGCCGGCAAGGCGGCGGCGGTTTGAGGGTTGCCGGCCGGATCGCCGCAACTGTGAGCCAGACTTGCGTGGTCACGCTGGATCCGGTTGCCAATGAAGTTGCCGAAGACGTCGATCTCCTCTTTGTGCCGCAAGCATCCGTTGCCGAGGCCGGCGGTGCCGCCACAAAGCGTAACGAGCGCGAATATGAAATGGAGCCGTTGACCGGCGGGGTCGTCGATCTCGGTGCGCTTGCCACCGAGCTTCTCATCCTCGGTCTGGATCCTTATCCGCGAATGCCAGGGGCGGTATTTCAGGCACCCGAGGAAACCGCCGCCAGCGAAGGTCCGTTTTCGGCGCTCGCCGCGCTTCAGAAGGGCCGGAATGCTGACTAATGACGGTTGTTTCCGGATGCTGAGCCGCTATTGTCGCTGCCGGCCTCGCTTCCGATTGCGTTGAGTTGGACACGCTCGAGGACCGTGGGGCACTCCATGTCACAGAGGGTCCGGATTGCGCTCGATGCGATGGGCGGCGACCACGGGCCTGACGTGGTGGTCGCCGGCGCAGAACTCGCGTTGGCGCGGCATCCGGAAATGGAACTGTTGTTTTTTGGCGATGCCGCCGCGGTCACGCCGCTGGTCGCTCGATATCCGGCGCTGAAATCCGCTTCGCGGATTACGCATGCCGAATTTGCGGTGCGCATGGATGACAAGCCGAGCCAAGCTTTGCGGTATGGGCGGCGCAAATCGTCGATGTGGCTCGCGATCGAGGCCGTGAGAAAGCGAGAGGCCGACATTGCCGTCTCCGCGGGCAACACCGGCGCGCTCATGGCGATGTCGAAATTCGCGTTGAAAACATTGCCCGGGATCGATCGGCCGGCGATAGCGGCTCTGTGGCCGACGCTGCGGGGAGAATCCATTGTTCTTGATGTTGGGGCTTCGATCGGCGCCGATTCCGAGCATCTCGTCGACCTTGCTATTATGGGCGCAGCCATGGCGCGGCTCTTGTTCGGGATCGAACGGCCGAGCGTCGGCCTCCTCAACATTGGCGTCGAGGAAGTAAAAGGACTCGAACAGGTGCGCGAAGCCGGGCGCCTGCTGCGTGAGCGGCATCCGCCTGATCTCGACTATTTCGGGTTTGTCGAGGGCGACGACATCGGCAAGGGAAAGGTCGACGTGGTGGTTACCGAAGGGTTCGCCGGCAACATCGCGCTGAAAACCGCCGAAGGCACCGCGCGCCAGATCGGCGAATATATCAGAAGTGCAATGAATCGCTCGTTGTCATCCCGGATCGGATATTTGTTCGCGCGCTCCGCATTCCAGGAGGTGCGCGCGCGTATGGACCCGCGCCGCGTCAACGGTGGGGTTTTTCTCGGCCTCAACGGCCTGGTGATTAAAAGTCACGGCGGCACCGACGCCGAGGGGTTTGCGGCGGCGATAGCGCTCGGCTATGGCGTGGTGCGGGATCAACTTCTGGCCAAGATTACCACGGCGGTGGGCGGCGCGAGG
>DATNNI010000109.1:0-2531 GCA_035601915.1 Xanthobacteraceae bacterium | reverse complement strand
GAACAGAAAGAACGGTGAGCGAAACCTGCGCGCGGCGATTAGAGCGGCCGATGCATTCGCCCCAGCAGCCACCCGATGCCCAGAGCAATGGCCGCCGCCGTATAGGGCTGGGTTTCGATGGTGTGGCGAATCGCTTTTTCGAATGAATTCGCTGTACGGCGCGCTGCGGTGCCAGCGCTATCCATGACGTCAGCGGCGCTGTCTCGCGCCTGGCCATACACATCTTGGGCAGCATCGGTCATGGCGTCGGCGACGCCGCTTGCGTTCTTTTTGGCGTCGTCGAGGGCTCGGTTGAAATCGGTAGTCTTTGTCGAGGGTTGGGCCATGGCATTTCCCCTAGCTGTGAAGGCGGCTGGGAAAGTAAACGCGCGAGTTCCCGTTGGGTTCGACGATCGGGAACTTTATTCGCCCCATTGGGGGTAAGAGCGCGACGCTTTAGAGTTCGTGCTGACCGTCCAACCGTTTTTTCAGGCTCGCCACTTCGCGCTCAAGCTTGGCAAGGCGATCCGCGAACGAGGCTTGTGAATCCCCGTGCTCTCCGCCAGGTGCCGCAGGCTGCTCCGAAGCCCAGCTTATTCCGAGACTATTGGCTTTCCGCCATGCGACTTTGGCATGGAAGTATTCGTCTTTGTTGGGAAGGTAGAGTTCGAAGACATCGGGCAGCGCAACGGCTTCCGACACCTCGAGGCGGCTGCCGCCTTCGGTGAGGTCACGGACGATACAGTCCATGCTGGAGAGCCCGTTGTTGAAAAAGATCCGGCCTTTGATGAACGTCTTGTGGCGAACAAGCCTGCGGCGGTCCTTCATGGCAAAACCGGATTCTCAGTGGCAAGTCGCCCTGTTTGCGGGCTTTCGCCCGAACCCAAATTGCGGCCATGGCGGATAAAATTCGGTGATATCGGTCAATTTGCCGGCGCGGCAATCGCGGCTTAGTTACCAAACAATAAATGACCGCCGGCCGGAAAGGCCCGGCGTGAGGTGACAGCCCAAAGAATGCGGCTTTACTCTTCGCGGTACACCCGCTCGCGCCGTTCGTGGCGCTCCTGAGCCTCGATCGACAGCGTCGCGATCGGGCGCGCTTCGAGACGTTTTAGCGAAATCGGCTCGCCGGTCTCTTCACAATATCCATAGGTACCGTCGTCGATGCGTTGCAGGGCCGCGTCTATCTTTGAGATCAACTTTCGCTGGCGGTCGCGTGCCCGCAACTCGATGGCCCGGTCGGTTTCCGAAGAGGCGCGGTCGGCAAGATCCGAATGGTTCTGATTATCGTCTTGCAAATGCTGGAGGGTATCCTTCGCCTCTTTAAGGATATCGTCCCGCCAATGCATCAGCTTGACGCGAAAATATTCCCGCTGGCGGTCGTTCATGAACGGTTCGCGATCCGTCGGCCGGTAGATCTTTTCGAGGCCGCGGAAGGCCTTGCCGTTAGTGATTAACGTCTCGTCGGACCGACCATTTCTGCTTTTGACCGACTGCATTGATCTTTTTTCCCCTACTACGCTCACGCGCGCGCTGCTTTCCTCCCCGGAAGGCGCGCCCATATAACCCGGGACTATGACGCTGACAATAATGAAACGTCGGCGCTCAGGCCGAAGGGACCAGCGGCTCTCTCGGAACCTGCAATTTTCGCCTTAACCGCCGGCAAAAACGATTAATTCTCCTTTCGGTGCCGCCTCGCTCCTGCCTTTTTCGTCCAACTTTGTGCGCTGTCCGCCAGCGGCGCGGGTCGGCGGAAAGGCCGCCAGCCGAGGCTGATGCCAAGCCGCGCTTGCCACATTTCCCGGGTCTCCCGCCTGCCCGCCGGCTTCGGCCGCCGACGGTTTAACAAGTCACTACCAAGATCGCTCGCATCGGAGTTCCCAGGCTAAAGGACCGGCAAGCGCGGCGTGGTATTCGGCTGGGTTACGGGACGTTGCAAGGGTGGGGATGGACGAATGCTTGCCTCAAGAGAGGGCGAGAGCCGTATGCGGACGCTCGAATCCGAGCTCACCGCGGCGCACGCCAGAATTAGACATCTTGAATCGCTGATTGAGACGGATCCGCTGCTGGACATTTCGAACCGGCGAGGTTTCGAGCGCGAATTGAGGCGGGCGATTGCGCGGGTGACCCGCTACGACGGCAGCGCTGCCATCGTCTTCATCGACCTCGATCACTTCAAATGCATCAATGACCAATTCGGCCATTTGGCCGGCGATGCCGCGCTGCAAGCTGTTTCCGAAATCATTGTCAGAAGCTGCCGCAATTCGGACGTCGTCGCGCGCTTCGGCGGTGATGAGTTCGCGATACTTCTTTGGAACCTGACCGAACAAGACGCCCGCACTAAAGCGCGTTCACTCGAGAGGAGCGTTGAATCGCTGCGAATTCGACTGGCAGCGGGCTGCGTGTCGGTCGGGGCTTCGGCCGGCGTCGCCATGCTGTGCGCGGCGGACTCTCCAAGTCAGACCATCAATCGCGCCGATGCCGACATGTACTTCCGGAAAATGACCAAAAAATCGGCGCCGGGCTACGAGTTCGCCGCGTTGCCGGCAGCC
>DATNNI010000108.1:0-10891 GCA_035601915.1 Xanthobacteraceae bacterium | reverse complement strand
AAGCGATTTGAATCGCCAGCGGTGCCGGACCATCGAGCGTCAAAGAGGTTATCCCCATCCAGACGAGGAGCGCCGCCAGCGCTGCTGCAAGCCAAAGCCACCAGCGTTTGGACAATTGACCGTCGGCGGCGACGAGACCTTCGTCTATTCCGCCGGCGCCGATCCCCACTCCAGCAAAGAAGTAAACGCCGTACAGCAGCGCGCGGCAACATTGCAGCGCCAAAGGTCCGGAATCTGACCAGTGCCAGGGCGTGAATGCGAGCGCCAACGGCACATAGGCCACGGTCGAGATCGCGATAAGCACAGCCAGGTAAACAAGCGGCTGCCGCCCAAGAAGCGTCGACCAGCGGCCGAGCGACTTCAGCGCGTTCGGCGCGGCGAAGTTCAGCCCCGTCACAACGAAGTTCAGCGCCAGCAGCTGCCACAAGAACCAAAGCTGTCCATTGGGCACGAACGGCAACGCGATGTAGCTGCGGAAATAGTCGGCCAGGCTGGGATCCGGCGCGGTCACGCTATACGCTGGATATTCCGCAATCGGCACCAGAAAAATCACGCCAAAAACGAAGGGGAGCCCAAGCCTCAACAGGCGATCGCGGACAAAACCCAAATTTTGCTTCCGTGCCAGGCTCGGATACACGAAAAGGCCCGACAGCAAAAACATCAGCGACATCAAGTAGATGTCCTGCCAAGCGCAAAACAGGTCGAAGCCCAGCCATCGGTGACCGTCCAAAATGGGAAACGCGCGCCACGCGTAAGGGGGACTGTCAAAGCCGACGGTCCGCGCCGGAATCCAATTGACGTAGGCCAGCACCGAATGAAAGGCCAAGACAATAAGGATGACCACGGCCCGAAGATTGTCGAGCGCCAAGCTCGAGCGCGAGATCACTGAACGAACGCCATGATGGTTTACCCCCCAGCCAATATTAACCCGTAATCGGCCGATTTGACCCCGGCGACCGGTATTATTGGACCGCGCCGACCTCGCGCGTGCAAGGAAAAAGGCGGCAAGGCGGCATGGTTGTGCGGAAATCGTCCGTCGATACCGACGCCGTCCTTTAAATCACCGCATTGTCGCATGAAATGGGTCTTCGCCATCCGGGGCGAATAGCCTATTTTGATGGAAGTCAATTAATGGAGGCGGCATTGGGACTGCGATTGACGAGAGTAGCAACGGCCGGGCTGATCGCGCTCCTCGCTGCCGGTGGACCGGTCATGGCCGCCGAGCCTTCGGTAGCCGGACTTTGGCAGAAGATCGATGATGAGACCGGCAAGACGGTGATCTGGTTTCTCTTTGTCGAGAATGGCCCGGCCTATGAAGGCGTCGCGGCGAAGCTGTTTCCGCGGCCGAGCGATCCACCGGGTGCGGCGCTCTGTTCAAGCTGCAAGGACGATCGCAAGGGCGCGCCGCTGCTCGGCTTGCCAATCATCCGCGACATGAAACGCGCCGGCCTGCGCTATGAAAACGGCAATATTCTCGATCCACGCGATGGTAATATCTACAACGCCACGATGACGCTTAGTCCCGACGGGCAAACGCTGACCGTGCGCGGCTATCTCGGCTTCGAATTTCTGGGACGCAACGAGACTTGGTATCGTCTGCCGGACGATTCCGCGAAGCAACTCGACCCGGTGATCGTCGCCAAATATCTGCCGAACCAAGGGGCGGCGACGCCGAAATCCGCGGCGCATCCGCCGCAGCGCAACACCAAGGCGGCGGATACCATACGTTAGCGCCCGCGGGTTTTTATTCGGCGCCGCCGACGCCGAATTCGCAACCCGTTGCCGCGTAACGATAGCGGGCGACCCCGTAACGGTCGTACTGGACCACCGGATGGCAGTGGTCCACCCACCGGCGATCACGTTGCGCAAACTGCGCCCGTTCGCTGTCACCGAGCGGCTCGGGAACGAGCCGAATGTACGGATTGTTTGCTTCTGCCGATAGCGCTGCGCAGTTGAAGCCGGTCCACCGGCCGACGCAACTGGGATCGCTGGCGTTTCCGGCATTGGCTGAGGTCTGGGCCAGGATCGATAGAACGAGTGCGGCGCCGATGCGCACGGTCGCCCTGGATACCGCTTCGGCGCGACGGCTGGCTGACACTGAGACTCTCCCCATAGATTTTCCCGGCTTGAACCGGGCGTCCTCTCACTCACGCGGCTGATGCGCCGCGTCCGTTCCGGCACAAAGCCACCATCGAGCGAGAACGGAGCAAGTCGAATGCCACGGGCATTGCCCCGTTTTGGCACAGCCTATTTCGTCCGGCCGATTGCCGCGAGGGCCTTTTTCAAGCGCTTTGCCACCGACGCGTGGGGCGGAAGCCCAAAGCGAAGCCAGGTCCGGTTGTCGGGGAAAGTCCGCACATAAATACCGGCACGGCCCAAATGCCGGAACAATGCCGGCGCCGCCTCACTTCGAACCAGGCGGAACAGGTCGGTGCCGCCGATAATCTCCAAACCCGCTCCTGCCAAGATCGCATCAAGTGACGTGGCCGCTTTGGCCAGGTTTTTCCGCGTGCGTTCGATCCAGGCCGCATCTGCTAAGGCCTTCGCCCCAATGGTGAGCGCTGGCGTAGACGCAGGCCAGGGGCCAAGTACCGCGGACAGCAGGCGCGCCAGCGGCGGCGCGGTCAGCGCAAATCCCAACCTCAGTCCCGGAAGACCGAAGAACTTGCCGAAGGAGCGCAATACCACAACGTTGCCGCATGCAACCTCGGCAGCGAGGCTTTCGCGCGACGCCGCAACGTCCATGAATGCCTCGTCGACGACGAGAAGACCGCCATGCCGGCGCAAATCGTGCGCGAGTTTGAGCAACGCCGTGCGCGTAAAACGCCCGCCATCGGGATTGTTAGGATTAGCGACGATTACGAGCTTGGCGTCGCCGGCGTGTGCGATACTTTCAACGGTCTTGACGTCGTGGCCGGCAAGTGCCGCGGCCCGCGCAAGTTCGGGATAGGTCGGGGCCACCACAATTGCTCGTGCGGGGGAAACCGAGCTCGCGATCAAGGGCAATAAAATCTGCGATCCCGGCGCGACGACAACGTGCTCTACCGATGGTGCACCGTAGGCCTTTGCGGCGGCGGCAGCGATGGCGGTCAAGTCGTCTTGCTGTGGCAAGCGAGCGAACCCTGTGGGCGAAAAATGCGCCAGCGGGTAAGGCCAGGGATTGATCCCGGTCGACAAGTCGATGAAAGGTTCGGGCGCGCCGGGAAATAACCGGCGGGCGGCGCCGAGATCGCCGCCGTGCGCGACGGTTGTTTCCCCGGCGTCAGTGAACATCATGCCGATCGTCCTTGCTCTCATCGCCATGCTGATCGAGCTCTGTTTCGGTTATCCGGAACGGCTGTTTAGCGCCATCGGCCATCCGGCGAGCTGGATGGGGCGGCTGATCGATGCGCTCGACCGTTTGCTCAACAGCGACAGCGCGGGACCAAAGGCGCGGCGTTTTGCCGGGGCGATTGCGCTTCTCCTCATTCTTTTGATCGTTGCGGCAATTGCCGTCATCGTGCAACACGAATTGCTGCGGCTGCGCTTCGGATTTTTGCTCGTCGCTCTCCTCGCCGCGAGCTTGATCGCGCAGCGAAGCCTGCACCGGCACGTCGCCGACGTTGCCGACGCGCTCGACAAGGGCGGTCTCGCTGCGGGCCAAGCCGCGGTTGCGCGAATCGTCGGCCGTGATCCGGATTCGCTCGATACTGCCGGCGTCGCGCGCGCCGCTATTGAAAGCCTGGCGGAGAATTTCTCCGATGCAGTGGTCGCGCCTGTCATCTGGCTGGTCATTGGCGGATTGCCCGGCATTGCACTCTATAAGGCGATCAACACCGCCGACAGTATGATCGGCCATCGCACCGCACGCCACGAAGCTTTCGGCTGGGCCGCCGCGCGCCTCGATGATCTCGTCAACCTGCCGGCATCGCGCCTGTCCGCGCTGCTTCTGATCGCGGCGGCGTTGAGCAGAAAGGGGTCTGCGGCTGCCGCCTGGCGCGCCGTGCGCCGCGATGCGTCCCGCCACCGCTCGCCCAACGCCGGCTACCCCGAGGCGGCCATGGCGGGAGCGCTCGCACTATCGCTTGCCGGTCCGCGCGTTTACGGCGCCCGGCGCGTCGCCGACGCGTTCATGGGCGACGGCCGCATTGACGCGGATGCGGGCGATATCCGCCGCGCGCTCGCGCTCTTTCGCCGGGCCGACGCGTTGTTGATCGCGATACTGGCCGCCGGAACCGTCCTTCTCATCGCGCTAACGTAAGAAGAAAATCAAGATCGATGTGGGCGGCAAGATGCGCGGCGAGCGCATCGAGTGTTTGCTCTACCAAATCATCATAGGCAACGCCCGCTGTCGCGTTGCCGAGCCGCTTAAGCCACGCGGCACGCTGCTGATCGTCGGCAAACAGGCCGTGGATATAGGTGCCGATCACCCGGCCGTCCGCCGACACGGCGCCATCCCATAATCCGCCGGTAAGCCGGGCAAATGGCCGCGCGCAATCGGGGCCTTCGGTCACGCCCATGTGCATTTCGTAGCCAGCGACCGGCACACCGTCGCTTGTTTGCCCCGTGATCGCTTCGAGGCGTTTCTCGGCTGAGATGGTTGTTTCCACGTCGAGGAGACCAAGGCCTTCGACGACACCCGGCGGACCTTCGATGCCGCCGGGATCGGAAATCGTGCGCCCCAGCATTTGAAAGCCGCCGCAAAGGCCGAGGATCATGCCGCCGCGACGCCGATGCGCGGCAATGTCGATGTCAAAGCCGGCCTCACGCAAGGCCGCAAGACCGGCAAAGGTCGCTTTCGAGCCGGGCAGGATGACGAGATCGGCATCGCCCGGCAGCGCGGCGCTCGGCTGCACGCGCACAACTTCGATACCCGGCTCCGCCTCCAGCGGATCGAGATCGTCGAAATTAGCGATGTGCGGCAGGATCGGCACCGCGACACGGATACGCGCTTGCGGTTTCCGCGGGCGTTTTTGTTCGAGCCCGAGCGCGTCCTCCGCCGGCAACAAACGCGCGTCGGCGAAATACGGAATCAATCCGAGCGCCGGCCATCCGGTCGTTTGCGTAATCCGCTCCATTCCGCTCTTGAACAACGCCGGGTCGCCGCGGAATTTGTTGACCATGAACCCGCAAACCAGCGCCGCGTCGTCGGCGTCCAGCACCGCTTGCGTGCCGACAATGCTGGCGATCACGCCGCCGCGTTCAATGTCGCCGATCAATGTCACCGGCACGTCGGCGGCGCGCGCGAATCCCATATTAGCGATGTCGTTGGCGCGGAGATTGATTTCGCTGGCGCTGCCGGCGCCTTCGACGAGGACGAGGTCGGCTTCGCGCTGAAGCCGCGCGTAGCTGTCGAGAACGACGGGCAACAGCTCGCGTTTCAAATCCTGATAAGCGGCCGCCTTGGCATTGCCATGGACCCGGCCGCCGACGACGACTTGCGCCCCGCACTCGCTCTGCGGCTTAAGCAGCACCGGATTCATATGAATGCTGGGCGGCGTCAGTGCCGCACGCGCTTGCAGCGCCTGCGCGCGTCCGATTTCGCCGCCGTCCGCGGTCACCGCGGCGTTGTTCGACATGTTCTGCGGCTTGAACGGGCGCACCGCGAGGCCGCGCCGCGCGTAGGCGCGTGCCAGCCCGGCGACAATCAAAGATTTGCCGACGTCCGAGCCCGTACCCTGAAACATCAGCGCGCGCGCCGGCATCTAAAACTCAATTCCCGGCTGGGCTTTTACCCCGGCGGCAAAATGATGCTTCACCAGCGTCATTTCGGTGACGAGATCGGCGGCGGCAACAAGCTCGGGCTTGGCGTTCCTCCCGGTGACAACGACGTGCAAATTCGGCCGGCGCGCCGCTAGGACCGCTAGGACCTCGGCGAGGTCGAGGTAGTCGTAACGCAGCGCGATGTTGAGCTCATCGAGGATGACGAGCGCGATGCTTGGATCGTCCAGGAGCTCGCGGGCCTTGGTCCAGGCGCGCTGCGCCGCCGCAACGTCGCGAGCGCGGTCCTGAGTTTCCCAGGTAAAACCTTCGCCCATTGTGTGCCAGGCGACTTGCGCCTCGAACTTCGCGAGCGCGTCGCGCTCGGCGGTGTGCCAGGCGCCTTTGATGAACTGCACCACGCCCACGCGCCCGCCCCGGCCGAGTACGCGCAGCCCCAGGCCGAAGGCCGCGGTCGATTTGCCTTTGCCCGTGCCGGTGTGGACGATCAGAAGACCCTTTTCCACGGTCTTGCCCGCGATCTCCGCATCCTGCACGGCCTTGCGTTTTGCCATCTTGTTGCGATGGCGTTCGGCCTCGGCGTTGCCGATTGGCCGCGTCATTGTCGCACCTCCGGACTGCCTTTGACGGCGAGCGGCAAGCCGGCAACCATGAGAACCACGCGATCGGATCGCGCCGCCATGCGCTGGTTGAGGACGCCTTGCCAATCGCGGAACTGCCGTCCGAGCGGGTGCTCGGGGACGATGCCGAGACCCACTTCGTTGGCGACCAGAACGACCGGCACTTTCACGGCCAGCAACGCTTTTTCCAGGCGGCCGATTTCGCGATCGATATCGGCATGCGCGAGCATGAGATTTGAAAGCCACAATGTGAGGCAATCGACCAACACAGACGTTGTCTCACATTCCGCCAACATCGCCGCAATTTCGCGAGGCGCCTCGATGGTGCGCCAACAGGAGCCGCGGCGCTCGCGATGCGTGTTGATCCGCGCCGCCATTTCTTCGTCGCCCGCTTCCGCGGTCGCGATGTAGGTCCAAGGCGGCTTAGCGGCTGTAATCAAGCTCTCGGCATAGCGGCTTTTGCCGGAGCGCGCCCCGCCCAGAACAAGGGTCAGCGGACTATGCAAGGAACGATCACCTTACTCATCTCATTGCAAAATTAGCGTTTCGCTTTTCGAGAATGCCGAAATTAGGCGCCATTGACAAAACCGGGCCGGCGACCGTTAAGTAACCCCATCGACGGTCTTTCGTAAGAGAGCGAACAGGGAATGCGGTGCTGAGCTCAACGCTCCTAATCCGCAGCTGCCCCCGCAACTGTAAGCGGGAAGTCTCGTCCGCATAAGCCACTGGCGGTAATTGCCGCCGGGAAGGTTGGGCGAGGCGCCGATCCGCGAGCCAGGAGACCTGCCGTCGGCAGTGTCGACGCGACAAACACCGGTCGGGGTGCATCGGTGGATGATCCGAAAGACGTAAAGTCTTTTGGTCCTCGCTCGCGCCGGCGGTTGGTCACGCGAGGACTTTCTACCGTGCTCACGTTCTTGAAAGCGGCGATCGATGATGGATCGCCCGATCGGCGCGGCAGGATTGGCGCGATCTACGCCCTATTATTGACCGCAAACGCCCTGGTGTGGGCTTGGGCGGTGATTGCCTTGGCCGGCCGGCCGACCCTTCTGGGCACCGCGGTTTTGGCCTACGTGCTGGGCGTCCGCCACGCCGTCGATGCCGATCACATCGCCGCCATCGACAACGTCGTGCGCAAATTGATGCAGGAGGGCAAACGGCCACTTGCCGCCGGCCTGTTTTTCTCGCTCGGCCATTCGCTCGTCGTCGTCCTTGCCGTTGCCGCAATCGCGGCGACCGCGTTCGCGCTGCAGGATCGGTTCCTCGCGTTCACGTCTGTCGGCAGCGTGATCGGCACCACGGCTTCCGCGGTGTTCCTACTGGCGATCGCGATCATCAACCTCGTCGTCCTGCACGGGGTCTGGGCAAGCTTCCGCCGTGTCCGCCGCGGCGAGCCGGTAGCCGAACACGAACTGAACCTGCTTCTTTCCGGGCGCGGCTTACTCGCCCGCATCTTCCGCCCGTTGTTCCGCATGATTACGCGGAGCTGGCAGATGTTTCCCGTTGGTTTTTTGTTCGGGCTCGGCTTCGACACCGCGACCGAGATCAGCCTGTTCGCGGTCGTCGCCAGCCAAGCGTCGGGCGGCGCGAACTTCGGCACGGTCATGATTTTCCCGGCGCTGTTCACCGCCGGCATGACGCTCGTCGATACGACCGACAGCGTCTTCATGGTCGGCGCTTATGGGTGGGCATTCCTCAATCCGGTGCGCATGATTTGGTACAATCTGACCATCACGGCGATGTCGGTGACCGTGGCGCTTGTGATCGGCGGCATCGAGGCGCTCGGACTGGTCGGCGACAAACTCGGCCTCGAGGGAACGTTCTGGGGCGCGATCGGCGACCTCAATAACGGCCTCGCCAATTTCGGCTACCTGATCCTCGGCGTTTTCCTGCTCTGCTGGGCACTGTCCTATTTGATCTACCGCTGGCGTGGCCTGGACCGGCCGCTGCCGGTTCGAGCTTAGGCCGCACCATGATCGCCTCGAGCGAACAGGCTCCGACGAATGGCACGGCATCGTCCGCGAAGCCGATTATTTATGTCTGCGTCACCTGCCGTCCGCCCGGTGATTCCGACAGTATGTCGCGGCCGGGTGCCGTTCTTGCCGCCGCGACCGCGGACGCCGCCGCCGGCACCGAAGTCGAAGTCCGTACGATGCGCTGCCTCGGCAATTGTTCGCGCGGCCCGACTGCGGCGCTGCGGTGCGACCGCGCGTGGACTTACGTTTTCGGCGGGCTCGACGTGAGTTCCGCCGCGGCTTTGGTCGAAGGCGCGCGGCTTCTCGCCGGCGCCGCCGACGGCATTTTGCCGTGGCGCGAGAGGCCGGCGGTGCTCAAGCGCGGCCTGGTCGCGCGCGTCCCACCGCTTGGATTTCAGGAGACCGATTTATGAACACGCCACTCGCGCGCATTCCCTGCACCATCGTCACCGGCTTTCTCGGCGCCGGCAAGACGACGCTTATTCGCCATGTCATCGCCAACGCGGGCCGCCGCCGGCTCGCCGTCATTGTCAACGAGTTCGGCGATGTCGGCATTGATGGCGAGATCCTGAAAGGCTGCGGCAATGCGGCTTGTCCCGAGGAAAACATCGTCGAACTGGCCAACGGCTGCTTGTGCTGCACCGTAGCCGACGAATTTGTGCCCGCGCTCGACGCCATTCTGGCCCGCGACGGTGTCGAGCACATCGTCATTGAAACGTCAGGGCTCGCGTTGCCGAAACCGCTGGTGCAAGCTTTCCACTGGCCGGCAATCAAGAGCCGCGTCACCGTCGATGGCGTCGTTGTCGTCGTCGACGGGGCGGCGCTGGCTGAAGGCCGGGTGGCGAACGACCTCGAAGCACTCGTCCAGCAGCGCACGGCCGATGCTTCGCTGACACACGACGACCCGATTGAGGAAGTCTTCGACGATCAAATTGCTTGCGCCGATCTCGTCGTCCTCAACAAACGCGACCTGATCGACGAGGTGGGCTTGGCGAAAGCGCGGGCCGCGGTCGCCAAAGTGTTGCCGCGCAGCGTCAAAGTGCTCGCTGTTGCCGACGGCAAGGTCGATGAATCGCTTTTGCTCGGACTTGGCGTCGGTACCGAAGCCGACATCGCCAATCGCCGCACCCGGCATGACGCGGAAGAGGACCACGACCACGATGATTTCGATTCGTTCGTCGTCGCGCTGGACGAGATTGCCGATCCGTCGGCGTTGAGCGCGCGGATCGCTGCTGTGGCGGAGGATTTCGACGTACTGCGGGTCAAGGGTTTTGCCGCCGTCGCCGATAAGCCGCTGCGGCTTTTGGTGCAGGCGGTCGGCGCACGTGTGACACATCAATTCGATCGGCCGTGGAGGGCCGCGGAACCGCGCGACGGCCGTCTCGTGGTGATTGGTCTGAAAGGACTCGACCGCGCGGCGGTGACGCGCGCGATTTTGGGCTAGAGCATGATCCCGAAAAGCTTGCCCTTGGACTTGATCCGAGGGTGGACACCGGTTTTCGGAAAAGATCATGCTCCAACAATAAGCTAGCCAGGCGAGGCGATGCATCTGCTCACGACCAGCTCCACCAGTCTCGACGAGATTGTCGAGGCCGTCGACCTTGGGCAAACCCCGGGCGACATCGTTATCCTGTCATTCGCCGACAGCGATCTCGCCGCATTGGCATCGGCGTGGGAAATGGATCGCGCGGAGTTGCCAAGCCTCCGCCTGGCGCACCTGCGCGATCTCCGGCACCCGATGTCGGTCGATCTCTGGATCGACCGCGTCGCCGCTCATGCGAAGGTGATTCTGGTTCGCCTACTCGGCGGACTCGAGTGGTGGAAATACGGCATCGAACGGCTGTCAGTATTGGCGCGCGCCCGCGGCATTGTACTCGCAGTGTTGCCGGGCGAAGACCGCGACGATAGCCGGATGAGTGCGGCGTCGACTTTGCCGCAGCGTGACCTCGACGCGTTGTTGCGGTTTTTCCGCCAAGGCGGCCGCGACAACCTGCTCGGATTGCTGCGCGAGCTCGCGCGCCACGCCGGCTACCAATGCGAAGCCGCCGAGCCAAAACCCGTGCCGCGTTTCGCCGGCTATCTTCCGGGAACGGGCGCGATTGATCTCGATCACGTGGCTAGCTCGATTCCGCCCGGACAATCCGTCATCCCAATTCTGTTCTACCGCGCGCTCTTGCTCGCGGACGATACCGCCGCGGTGGATGCGCTATACGATGCGCTGTCTTCGCGCGGGCTCGCCCCAGCGCCACTGATGGTCACGAGCCTTAAGGACAGCGAGGCTGCTTCGTTCCTGGCCGCGGCGTTCGCGCGGCTTGACCCGGCCGTCATTGTCACCATGACAGCATTCGCCGCCGGTGGCGAAATCGGTGAACCATCGTCGTTGGATGGAGCCGGCGTTCCCGTGTTGCAAGTTGTCGCCGCCACGACCCGCCGCGCCGCGTGGCGCGAAAGCGCGCGCGGCCTCGGCGCCGCTGACCTCGCGATGCACATCGTCTTACCCGAGCTTGACGGCCGCGTGCTCGCCGGCGTCATCGCCTTTAAAGACCCGCTGCCGGTGCAGAACGAGCTTTGCTTCACCGCGCTGGCAAGCCGTCC
>DATNNI010000107.1:0-11742 GCA_035601915.1 Xanthobacteraceae bacterium | reverse complement strand
GCGCGCTCGGCGATCATGATGGTCGGCGCATTGGTATTACCGCGGACCACGCTCGGCATCACCGAGGCATCGACGACCCGCAAGTTCTCGACCCCATGGACTTTCAGCTCGTTGTCGACGACCGGGCCGATCGCGCATGTGCTGGTTGGATGATAGACCGACTGCGTGTGCCGCTGCGCGAAATCCCAGATGTCGTCGTCCGCCGCCGATTTCGGCGCCAGATAAGGCGCCTTGGCGTGCGCGCGCATTGCCGGTTGGGCGGCGATATCGAGGCCGAGCCGCACGCCGCCGATCATGCTGCGCCGGTCTTCTTCCTCGGCAAGGTAATTATGCACGATGCGCGGCTTGGCCGTCGGGTCGGCGGAGCGCAGCATCACCTTGCCGCGGCTCTTCGGCTTGAGCACGCAGCAGCCGAATGACAGCGCGTGCGCCGTCGGCACGCCGACGGCTTGTTGGTGCAGCATCACCGAGGCGGTGAGGAATTGCACGTCGGGTGCGTCAAGGCCGTCGCGGGTGCGAAAGAATGCGCCGGTCTCGCCGCCGTTCGAACTCAACAATCCGCTGCCGTCGGCTTCCCATAAAGCCGCCTCCTCCGCGGTCGGCGGCGTGAACAAGCTTTGCGTGTCGGTGTACCAGCTCATCATCAGGAGCGGATGATCCTGCAGGCCCGCGCCGACCGGCAGATCGAGGCGGACGGCGATGCGATGCGGCGCGAGTTCCGCCGCCGGCCCGATGCCGGAGAGCATCAAGAGTTGCGGAGAGTTATAACTGCCAGCCGCCAGAATGACTTCGCTCTCGGCGCGGACTTCCTCGCGCACGCCGTTGCGCACAATCTCGACGCCGAAGGCGCGGGCGCCGTCGAACAGAATGCGCGTGGTCAGCGCCCCGGTCAGCAATTTCAGATTAGGCCGCTCTATCGCCGGATGCAGATAAGCGGCCGCCGTGCTGCAGCGGCGGCCTTTGCGCGTGGTCGTCTGATAATAGCCGACGCCGTCTTGGTCCGCGCCGTTGAAATCCGGATTGAGCGAATGACCGGCTTCGATGGCGGCGAGCTTGAACGCCTCGGTCAGCGGATGCCTAGTCTGCGGATCGGAGACTGAAAGCGGCCCGAGCTTGCCGTGAAACTGATCGTCACCGCGCTCGTTGCATTCGGCTTTGCGGAAATACGGCAGCACCTCGTTATAGCTCCAGCCGGTGGCACCGGCGGCGGCCCAGCCGTCATAGTCGGCCCGGTGGCCGCGGATATAAATCATGGCATTGATCGCGCTCGAGCCGCCGAGCGTTTTGCCTCTGGGCAGATAAACGTATCTGCCGTCGAGACCGGGTTCTGGCTCGCTAGTGTAATCCCAGTCGTATTGGTTTTTGCGGATCAGCGGCCAGGCGAGCGGCACCTGAATATCCGGCGCATCATCGGGGCCGCCGGCCTCGATCAGAGTCACTTGCGCGGCGGGATCTTCGCTCAATCGCGCCGCGAGCACGCATCCCGCAGAGCCAGCGCCAACAATGACGTAATCGGCCACTTCCACCCTCCCCCGTGGTCCCGTTATTTGCTTCTGTCCGCCGATGCAATCGGGACAATCGCGATGTTAGCGCGGCCCGTTCGCGCACAAAAGGCTGGCGATGGACATCACCGTCGCTTTCGGCAAATAGTCTGGCGGACGAGCGCAGACTTCGCGCACCTTTGATTGTCGAGGTCTTGAGTAATGACGGATAGCCCGACGCTGCGGATCGGCATCGACACCGGCGGCACGTTTACCGACATCGTTTGCGTCGACGATGCCTCGGGCGCAATGCGCGTGACCAAGGTGTCCTCGACGCCGCAAAATCCGGCCATTGCGCTGGTGCGCGGCGTGCGCGCCATTCTCTCCGAATCGGGCGCCGGCGTTGGCGACCTTGCCGTGCTCGCTCACGGCACCACGGTCGCCACCAACGCGCTGCTGCAAGGCGAGATCGAAGGTCTCGGATTGATCGTTACCGAAGGTTTCCGGCACATTCTGGAAATCGCGCGGCAGGCAGTGCCCGAGGGCTACGGCAATTCGTATTTCTGGGTGAAGCCCGAGCGCATCGTACCGCTGCATTACGTGCGCGAAGCCGGCGGGCGGCTTAATTTTCTTGGGCAAGAGCTGCGCCCGCTCGATGAGGCGAGCGTGCGCGCCGCCGCAAAATTCTTCCGCCAGGCGGGTATTCACGCGGTCGGTGTCTGCCTCCTGCACTCTTACGCCAATCCGGCGCACGAGCGCCGCGCCGCCGCGATCCTGCGTGAGGAATATCCCGACTGCACGCTGTCGCTTTCCTGCGACGTGCTGCCCGAATATCGCGAATACGAACGCGCGGTGACCACGCTGGTCGACGCCTTCATCAAGCCGCATATGAGCCGCTACCTCGACCGCATCCGCGACGAGCTTGGGCCGGAGCTGAACAAAAAGCCGTTTCTGGTAATGCAATCGTCCGGCGGAGTCGCCAGTCCCGATCAGGTGATGCGAAAGCCGATCACCACGGCGTTGTCGGGTCCCGCCGCTGGCGCGCTCGGCTCGGCGGTGATCGCCAAGATCGCGGGCTTTCCCGATCTCGTCACGCTCGATGCCGGCGGCACCTCGACGGACTTGTGCCTGATCGAAGGCGCCAAGCCGAAGATCACTAATGGCGGGCACGTCGGCCGCTTTCCCGTGCGCATTCCCATGCTCGACATCAAGACCATCGGCACCGGCGGCGGTTCGATCGCGTTTCGCACCCGCACCGGCCAACTGAAAGTCGGGCCGCGCAGCGCCGGCGCCGAGCCCGGCCCGATGTGCTACCCGAACGGCGGCAACGAACCGACCATAACCGACGCCAATCTTGTCCTCGGCCGCCTGCCGCCGGCTTTGATCGGTGGCGGCATAAAGCTCGATGTGCAACGCGCGCGCAGAGGGCTCGAAGCGCTAGCGGCGAGTTTGCCCGGCAATTTGAATGCCGAGCAACTGGCCGAAGGCATTATCGAGATCGCCAACTGGGATCAGGCCAACGCCATCCGGCAGATGACCATTCAGCGCGGCATCGATCCGGCCGACTTCGCGCTGCTCTCGTTCGGCGGCTCGGGCCCGGCGCAATCCACCGCGGTGATGGAATTGATGGGCATGAAGACGACCATCGTGCCGCCGAATCCGGGCAATCTCTCGGCGTTCGGGCTGCTTGCCGTCGATTGGCGCACCGATCACATCGTCACTAAAGTGATGCACGAGGACGCGATCGACCGCGCCGCGCTGGCGGCGATCTATGCAGGCCTGGAAGGCGAGGCTGCCGCCGCGCTCGCGAAAGACGGCATCGCGCCGGAAAAAATCGCGCTCCTGCGCGAAGCCGACCTGCGCTATGCCGGCCAGTCCATGGAGGTGCGGGTAGCGGCGCCGTCCGGCGACATCGGCGCGCCTTTCGTTTCGGGCCTTACAGACGCCTTCCACGCCGCGCACAAAAAGACCTTCGGCTACAATTACGCCGGCGCGCAAAAGGTCGAGCTGGTGAATTTCTGCGTCTCAGCCATCGGCGTGATCGACCGGCCGCGCATTCCCGAGATTGCGAAAGCCGGCGCGCCGCCCCAGCCGGAGAGCCGGCCGGTCTATTTCGAGGGAGAATTCCGCGACACGCCGGTCTTTACCCGCGCCTCACTCGGCGCCGGCTTTCAGCTAGAGGGGCCGGCAATCGTCGAGGAATTCGGCTCGACCACGGTGGTCTTTCCCGGTCAGAATCTCACCGTTGACCCGCATGGCGTTTTGATCATCAAGGCCGGGGGTAAGAGCGCACGGAGTTAATCTGGGCGCGAACGGAAATCGCCTGCCATCAACAGACAAGGCCGCCGCTCGGCGGCCTTGTCGTTTTCGCCAATGCCTCGAGAAGAGGCGTAATGATTAAAGCGCAGCCGCGGCAACTGTAACTTATCGCAGTTATCGGCAGCCTTCCATGTCATTAAAACGGCGCCGATGACCGGCCGCGAGCAAGGACCCGACTATGGCCCTCCCAAGCCTGGCCGTCGCATCGACCGCCTTTTGGCACTTCTAATTTTTGCTCTTATTCTATTAGTATTAGTGCGGGTGTTTTTCCGTTGAGGCCATAAGCTTGATGAAGGCCGAATTCGGCATGAAACGTTTGGGGCACGGGCTGCCCGCTCTTTTGGCCGCCGCTTTCCTCCTTTCCGCCAACACTATGGTTCTGGCTCAAACGGCCGGCGAAATGCTGCATGCCTGCCAGGCGCTTCAACGTGGAATGCGGGTCACGGGCAATACGGCGTTTTTGCCGTCTGGAACGGAGGCCCAGCAATGTTGGGGCTTCATGAGCGCCGTTCAGGAATATTCCGTCTTGGCCGATCAAGCTGGCACTCGGCTCCTGAACGCCTGCCCGGCGGTGGATACCAAGACCACGCAAATCCTCGATGTGTTTGTGAAATACGCCAACGCGCACCGCGACAAACTCGACACGCCCGCCGCGGCGGTGGCGTACAACGCCATGGCGGTCGCGTTCCCCTGCCCCTAGCCGCTGATCTCCGCGCGTGCGGCTGTCGCGAAGCCGCCAGGGTTGTGGAAGCGCGCCGGACGTCGGGTCGGCGCGCGAGTGCTCAGTACCACAGAGGCGCCATAGACCGCGGTGCCGTCGACCTTGTCGCTGCCAATGAGAGAGACAGTTTCGCGTCTTGAATCTACAGTTGTCGCCATTGTTTGCTCCTTTTGCCGGCGAAGTGTGGAGGAAGAACCTTCCCGTCGGGCCCGGTCCTTCGCACTTTTTTCTTCGTATGTAGGAAGGCTGTTCCCATGAAACCGCACGTCATTTGCCTCGTGGCTTGCAGCGTCGATGGACGCACCCTTTCAAGCCGCTGGCGGCCTCTGGGAGCCGCCCGCAATTATTTCGAGCAGGTGCACGAAGAGCTCGCCGGCGACGCCTGGCTCATTGGCCGCGTCACCGGCCAGGAATTCGCCAAAGGCCACCCGTATCCCGCCGCTAAGCAAACATTTCCGCGGCAGCCATGGTTACCGCGCGGCAAAGCCAAGGGCGTATGGCGTCGTACTCGACGCTCACGGAAAGATCGGCTGGAACCGTTCTGATATCGGCGGCGATCCGATTGTTGCGGTCCTGTCGGAGTCGGTTGCAGATGCGCACCTGGCGGGGCTGCGCGGCGAAGGCGTGCACTATATTTTCGCTGGCAAATCGCAACTCGACCTCGCCCTAACGCTCGATATCCTAAACCGCGATCTCGGCGTGAAACGGCTGCTGGTCGAAGGCGGCGGCGCCACCAATGGAGCGTTTCTGCGCGCCGGACTGGTCGACGAGATCAATCTCATTGTCTGTCCCGGCGTGGATGGGACTAAGGGCGCACCGAGCGCCTGCGACGTCACCGAGGCCGAGGGCGATCAGCGCGCGCCGATTAAAACAATGACGCTGGAGAGCAGCAAAGCTCTGGGTGCCGCCTCCAGAACGAATCCGCCGAAGCTTCCGCAAATTGACGTCTTTGGAGCTTTATCGACTTTTGCGCAGGATAGCGACGGCCTCGGTTCATAGCGGACGATGCGACCGGCCCAACACCCATCCGACAGCCAAGGCAATGGCGACTGCCGTGTAGGGCTGCTGCTCTATGGTGTTGCGAAGCAAGCCCTCGAATGAAGATCCCGCTTGCCGGGCGGTATCGGCCACGTCCCTCGCGCCATCGCGCGCCTGTCCATACAAATCCTGGGCAGCGCCCTTCAACTGATCCACGGCGCCTTCAGCCTCAACTTTCGTGTTTCCAGCAACGCGCCCAAAGGCTTCCTCGGCCTTGCCGCCGACGTTCCGCGCCGTGCCGGCGATACGATTTTCGTCCATTTGATGCTCTCCGTTGATCCTGCGATGCGGGGGACAACGTCCCATGACCGACTTCGTTCTTATCGAGCGTCGAAAACATTAAAAGTTTCGCGCCCCCATCGTCCCACCCGATCCAGCGGTAACGGTTGCGCTTTTCGTGCCCATCAGGGCTGGGCCTGGGTCTTGAAGAATTTGCCAGCATGCGCGCTGCGGGCTAACGCTATTGAGAAAGCGGCACTCCTCGTGAGTGCCGCCCGGTGCATTGCAAGCAACGCCTAATTCAGCCCGCTCTGAGAGAGGTCACAATGCTCCCGCACCCTGAATCGGCCTACTTCGTCATCGCCGATATCTCCGGTTACACCAGCTTCCTCGCCGGGGTCGAGCTCGACCACGCCCAGGATATCATTGCCGATCTCATGGATACGGTGGTCAAGGGCCTTCGGCCGCCCTTCCGCCTCGCCAAGTTCGAAGGCGACGCCGCTTTCGTTTACGCCGCGACCGCGAAAATCGACGGCTCGATGTTGCAGGATGTTATCGAACAGGCCTATTTCACCTTCCGCCGGCGGCTGCGCGACATCAAACAAGCCTCGGTTTGCGAGTGCAAAGCCTGCGGCGCGATGGGCGATCTGGATTTCAAGTTCGTCGCCCACCACGGCGAGATGGTGAAGCAAAAGATGGGCGGGCGGGAAGAGCTTGCCGGACGCGATGTGATCGTCGTCCATAGGCTGCTTAAGAACACGGTAAGCGACCAAGTCGGCAAACGCGCCTATGCGCTGTACAGCGACGCCTGCCTCCAAACGGTCGGTATCGACCCGGCGGCACACGGTCTCGTCGAGCATCACGAAACCATCGACATCATTGGCGACGTCAAACTCTGGCTGCGCGATCTCGAATCGTCGTGGCAGAAAGAAAATGAGCAGACCCGCGTCGAGGTCACGCGGGAGAATGCCCACGCGATCCTCGAGTTCGATATCGACGCGCCGCGCCCGACGGTGTGGGAATATCTCACCGTGCCAACCCAATGGCAGAAATGGTGGCCCACCGACGCGCTCGTCGATCAGTCAGCCAATCGGCGCCGGGGCGTCGGCAGCACGGTTCACTGCATGCACGGCAAGGACGCGATTATCGAAGAACTGGTCGATTGGCGTCCATTCCATTACTTCACGATGAGCGTCGTTCTTCCGATCCCGGGTTCGCCGAAGGTCGTAATGACGCGCGCCTTGCAGGACCTGCCAAATGGCGCGACGCATTTGGAAATGCGGATCGCCAAACCCAAGCCGAAGGATGCCGCATTCGTCGCGCAGGCCGCAGGTAAGTTCAAAGAAGATGTAACCAAGGCGATTGAAACTCTACGGCAGCTACTGAAAGAGCAGACTTCCATCGCAGTGATTGACGAGCCATCACCGATGCCTTCGCACGAGCGATTCCTGACCGAGCCGGTGAAGTGACACGCGACGGATGCATTTGACGGGCGGCGGACCCCCTAGCTCTTCTTTTCAGCCGCAACATCCTTGATAACCGCGTCGGCGCGGCGAAAGCCTTCGGATGCGATCGGGATGCCGGCGTAAACCGCGGTGTGCAGCAAGATCTCGGCGATCTCCTCGGGTGTGACGCCGTTGTTGAGTGCGCCGCGAATATGCACCTCGAATTCGTGCCACCGCGCCAAAGCGGCGAGCATGCAGACGTTGAGCATGCTGCGCGTCTTGTGCGAAAGGCCTTCACGCAGCCACACATTGCCCCAGCACTGGGTTTGCGTGAACTCGATAAAGTGCTGGGTAAACGGATTGGCCTTTTGCTTGCCGGCATCGACGTAAGCCGCGCCGAGCACGTCGCGGCGAACTTGGGCGCCCTGCCGCGCCCGCTCCGAGATTGAATCTGGCAAAGTCACAATAGCCTCCACTTGCCGCCAATTGAGACTGGAAGTTATGCCGGATCGGCGACGCAAAGCGAAGACCGGGCGAACATTTTAAATCGCGTCAGGCAACAGCCTCGCCTACGGCTACTCGCCATCCCGGACTAATTTCATTTTTACCGATATCCCGACGCTATCCGTCGACGACTTGTTAGCACCACTCGCAACTATAGCGACGGGACTTCGGATTTCGCATTCTCGACGTGCTTTGCTCGCGCCGGCTGCTTGTGAAGGTCGTTTAGGGAGCAACGTCGGTGGGTCGTGAAGGGGCTTTCGATGTCGTGTTCATCCCCGGCGGCATCTTCCGCATGGGATCGGACACGCACTATCCGGAAGAGGCGCCGGCGCATGACGTGTCGGTTGACGATTTCTGGATCGACCGCACGCCCGTCACCAACAAACAGTTTCGCAAGTTCGTCAACGAGACCGGCTACGTCACCGTCGCGGAAGTCAAACCGACCGCCGCCGACTATTCGGGGGCGCTGCCGCATATGCTCAAGGCCGGCTCGCTGGTGTTCACGCAGCCGAAAGGTCCGGTCGATCTGCGCGATTGGTCGCAATGGTGGAGATTCAAATTCGGCGCCAACTGGCGGCGGCCCTATGGACCGCGCAGCTCGATCAGCGGACTGGACCATGATCCTGTCGTGCATATCGCTTATCTCGATGCCGAGGCCTACGCGGCCTGGGCCGGCAAGGAGTTGCCGACCGAAGCCGAGTGGGAGTTTGCCGCGCGCGGCGGCCTCGACGCCGCTGAGTTTGCCTGGGGCGACGAATTCGCGCCCGGCGGCAAACATTTCGCCAACACTTGGCAAGGCGATTTCCCGCAACAGAATCTCGCGACCGATGGCTACGAGCGCACTTCGCCGGTGACCGTGTTTTCGGCGAACGGTTATGGCCTCTACGACATGATCGGCAACGTTTGGGAGTGGACCGCGGATTGGTGGTCACCGCGGCATGAGGCCGGCTCCGACCGGCCGTGCTGCGCTCCGGATCGCCCGCGCGGGAACCGCGAAGCGGAAAGCTGCGACCCGCGCCAGCCCAACATCAAAATCCCGCGCAAGGTTCTGAAAGGTGGCTCGCATCTGTGCGCGCCGAATTATTGCCGCCGCTACCGGCCGGCCGCGCGCCATGCGCAGCCGATCGACACCTCGACCAGTCACGTCGGATTTCGCTGCGTGGTCAGGGCGAAACAGTGAGGAGCGTCATGAGTGCCGATGAAGGCAATAACAAACTCGATTTGAGCCGCCGCAAAATTCTGCTCGCGAGCACCACCCTTGCTGCCGCCTCGGCGCTGGGCTCGGCGGCGCCGATTTCGGCCGCAAAGGCGCAGCAACCCGCATCATCGGGCAAGCAACCCAACATCCTGGTGATCATGGGCGACGACGTTGGCTGGTTCAACGTCGGCGCCTATCACCAGGGCATGATGTCGGGAAAGACGCCGAACCTCGACAAGCTCGCCGCCGAAGGCATGCGCTTCACCGATTACTATGCGGAAGCGAGCTGTACCGCCGGCCGCGCCAATTTCATCACCGGGCAAATACCGCTGCGCACCGGCCTCACCACGGTCGGTCAGGCTGGCGCCGATGTCGGGATGCCCGATCAATCCGTGACAACGGCGCTCATCCTCAAATCAATGGGCTACACGACCGGACAATTCGGCAAGAACCATCTCGGCGACCTGAACAAATACTTGCCGACCTTGCACGGCTTCGACGAATTCTTCGGCTACCTTTATCACCTCGACGCGATGTCCGATCCGTATTGGTTCGACTACCCGCAGGACTGGATCGACAAATACGGCCCGCGCAACCTGGTGCACTCGTGGACGACCGATACCGACGATCAAACGGTGATGCCGCGCTGGGGCAAGGTCGGCAAGCAGCGCATTGTTGACGAAGGCCCGCTCAAGCCGTTCAAGGACATGAGCGCGGACCACCAGATGTGGCAAAAGGGCCGCGACGCGAAATACGACATGGAGACCTTCGACGAGGTGCTCGTCGAGCAGTCGAAGGGCTTCATGGACCGCGCCAAGGCGGCCGGCAAGCCGTTCTTCATCTGGCACAACACCACGCGCATGCACGTGTTCACCTACCTGGCGCAGAAGTACCAGGCGAAGATGAACTTCCAGAGCAATTTCGGCCTCGAAGAAGCCGGCATGGCGCAGATGGACGACGACATCGGCGACTTGCTTAAGCATCTCGACGACATCGGGATCGCCGATAATACCATCGTGATCTTCACGACCGACAACGGTGCCGAGGTCTTCACTTGGCCCGACGGCGGCATGACGCCGTTCCGCGCGACCAAAGGCACCGTGTTCGAGGGCGGTTTCCGGGTGCCGTGCATCGCGCGCTGGCCGGGCAAGATCAAGCCGGGCACGGTGGAAAATGGCATCTTTTCCGGGCTCGACTGGCTCCCGACGCTGGTGGCAGCGGCGGGAAATCCAAACATCGTCCAGCAAGTTTCGCAGGGCGTACAGCTCGGCGACCGGACCTACAAGAACCATCTCGACGGCTACAACCAGACAGACTTGCTAACCGGCAAGGGGCCTTCCGCCCGCCACGAGATTTTTTACTTCGGTGAATCGCAACTCGGCGCAATTCGTCTCGACGACTTCAAGTTCCAGTTCTACCAGCAACCGTTCGGCTGGCCGGGCGAGAAGGTCGCGACCGACATGCCGACCATCGTCAATCTGCGCCAGGATCCGTTCGAGCGGACGCCTTCAATTCGCGGCCAGACGCTCAACGACCAGGGTGGCGGGTACATGAACGATTTCATGGCGCGCGAGTTTTGGCGCTTCGTCCAGGTTCAGCAAACGGTCGGAGCGGCGGCGCAGTCGTTCATCGACTATCCACCGATGCAGCAGGCGGCCTCCTTCAACCTTCAGGCCGTCAAGGAAAAGGTCGAACAGATGATGAAGAGCCATGAAGGGCAGTAACGAAGGGCGGCGCGAGCGGTGTTCAGCGCGCGGCCGAAACTGAAGACTGCGATGTCACGATAAGGAGCATTCACATGACTAGAGCCACGATAATTTCCCAAGCGCTCCTGCTCGCCTTCGCGATCGCCGGAGCCGGCATAGCGCGCGCGGACGATGTACCCACCCTCAACGTCGATCCGGTTTGCCGCGGCATCGCCCAACAAGCGGCAAGCCCCGGCGAAAGGGGCGGTCCGGATTTGGCGTTTTCGCAATGCGTGCAGAGCGAGCAGACCGTGCGGCAAACGCTCGTGGGTGAATGGTCGAGCTTCACGCCGTCTGACAAGGCCAACTGTGTCGGATCAGAGCGCAGTGCGCTGCCGAGCTACACCGGCCTCGTCACCTGCCTGGAAATGGCGCGGGACGTGCGGCAGCTGAACAAATAAATCGACCGGCTCGATGCGAGCTTCGAGCAAAACCGGGAGAACGCCATGAGCGCCACGGAAGAAGGCGGCAGCAGGCATAATTTGAGCCGCCGCAAAATCTTGCTCGCGACTACCACACTCGCCGCCGTCTCTACTTTGCCTGGGGCGACGGCGATGAATACTGCCGCGGCTCAGGATCGGCCGGCGCCGTCCGGCAAGCGGCCGAACATTCTCGTCATCTTCGGCGACGATATCGGCATCGCCAATCTCAGCACCTATTCACAAGGACTGATGGGATATGAGACGCCAAACATCGATCGCATTGGAAGCGAGGGCCTCAAATTCCTGCATTACTACGGCGAGCAATCCTGCACCGCAGGCCGCTCGGCCTTCCTGACCGGCCAGCACATCATCCGCACCGGGCTCAGCAAGGTAGGATTTCCCGGCGCGCCGATGGGCATGAGCCAGCTCGATCCATCGATCGGCGGATTGCTGAAAAATCTCGGTTACGCTACCGGCCAATTCGGCAAGAACCACGTCGGCGACCGAAACGAGTCGCTGCCGACGGTGAACGGCTTCGACGAGTTCTTCGGCAATCTCTATCACCTCAACGCCGAGGAAGAGCCGGAACTACCCGATTATCCAAAAGACCCCGCCTATCGCGCCAAATTCGGTCCGCGCGGCGTACTCCG
>DATNNI010000106.1:0-5391 GCA_035601915.1 Xanthobacteraceae bacterium | reverse complement strand
TCCTCCGCGATCAGCTCCTCGCTTCCGGCCGATCCCTGCGCCAGGGCGCGATCAAGCGCTGCAATCGTCTCCTCCAGCGCGCGGCGATGGCGCGCCCGCGTCACCATCGGCGCTTCGGTGGTCGAGAAGAATTGCCGGACGTTTTCCGTCAGCGCCTCCAACAGCAGCTCCGTTCCGGCGCCGGTAAGAGCCGAGATGGAGAACGCCCTCCCCGACTTATTTGTGGATTGCGGTTCACTCCTTGCGTGAGTCGCCCCGCGTAACAAATCGGCTTTGTTACGTAAGGCCCAGACCTCGGCCGCTGAGAGGTTCTCGGCCGCCGCCCCACCCGCCGCGGCGCGGTCGGCCGATGCATCAGTGAGCCAGAGGACGAGGTCGGCCATTGCCACGCGCTCGCGCGCGCGACGAATACCCTCCTGCTCTACCGGATCGCCGCTGTCGCGAATCCCGGCGGTATCAATCAGCGTCACCGGATAGCCTTCGAGATTAAGGTGCACTTCAATGGCGTCACGCGTGGTGCCGGGATGGGCCGAGACAATCGCCGCGTCACGCTGCGCCAGCCGGTTGAGCAAGGTCGACTTGCCGGCATTCGGCGGCCCGGCGATAGCGACGACGAATCCGTCGCGCAGGCGCTCCCCTCGCCCCGACTTCGCGATCGCGCTCGCAATCTCGTCGCGCAACTCTTTCGCGGCACGCAGCGCGGGGCCGAGAAGGTCTTCCGGAACGTCGGCCTCATCGGAGAAGTCAATCCGCGCCTCGACGAGGGCGAGCGCGGTGATGATGTGCTCGCGCCACCCCTCGGCGCGGTCGCCAATCAGCCCCTTGAGTTGCCGAAACGCCTGACGGCGTTGCGCGGGCGTTTCGGCCGCAATCAGATCCGCCAACCCCTCGATGGCGGTGAGATCGAGCCGGCCGTTGTCGAAGGCGCGGCGGGTGAATTCGCCGGCCTCTGCCGGACGGCAACCTTCAATCGCCGCCAGGGCGTCGAACACAGCGGCGACAACGGCGTGACTGCCGTGCAGCTGCAGCTCCGCCATGTCGTCGCCGGTCTCGCTGTGCGGACCGGGAAACCAAAGCGCGAGCGCCTCGTCGATGACTTCGCCGGTTGCGGGATCACGCACACGCGCCAGCGTCGCGTGCCGCGGCTTTGGCACGCGGCCGATGAGCTTCTCCAGCGCCACGCTGGTGCGCGGTCCGCACAGCCGCACCACCGCAATCGCCGCCGGCGGCCGGCCAGAGGAGAGGGCGTAGATGGTGGGTCGCAATGCATCCATCGGTTTCACATATCCAGCCGAACCTCATTCCGCGCAACTGCCCACGGCCGGCAAACGTTGTAAGGATGTGCGGCCTTGCCGCCGCGACCCGAGCCAAAAACATGACCGCCGCCGAAACGACCACGAATCACGAAAACCGTCTCGCGCGCGAAACGAGTCCGTATTTGCTCCAGCACAAGAGCAATCCCGTCGCGTGGTGGCCGTGGGGACCACAAGCGCTGGCGGAAGCAAAGCGGACCGACAAACCAATACTACTCTCGGTCGGCTACGCAGCCTGCCATTGGTGCCACGTGATGGCGCACGAAAGTTTCGAGGACGACGCCACCGCCGCGGTGATGAATGAGCTTTTCGTCAACATCAAAGTCGATCGCGAAGAACGTCCGGACATCGATCAGATCTACATGGCGGCGCTGCATCACTTAGGCGAGCAGGGCGGTTGGCCGCTGACCATGTTTCTCACGCCCGGCGGCGAGCCGATCTGGGGCGGCACCTATTTTCCAAATTCAGCGCGCTATGGCAGACCGGCTTTCGTCGATGTGTTGCGCGAAATCGCGCGGCTGTTCCGCGAAGAGCCGCAGAAGATCGAGCAGAACCGCGCCGCCTTGATGGAGCGGCTCGCCGGCGCCGCCCGCACGGAAGGCACCGTCATCATCGGCGAAGCCGAACTCGACAACGCCGCGCGACAACTCGGCGGCATGATCGATCCGGTCAATGGCGGCACCCGCGGTGCACCGAAATTTCCGCAAGCCTCCTTGTTCGAACTTCTTTGGCGCGGCGGATTGCGCAGCGGCGAGGCGCGCTATTTCGCCGCTGTTGACGTGACGCTGCGCCATATCTGCGAGGGCGGCATCTACGATCATCTCGGCGGCGGTTTCTCCCGCTACTCGGTGGACGAGCGCTGGCTGGTCCCGCATTTCGAGAAAATGCTTTACGACAATGCCCAACTGCTCGAGCTCCTCGCCATCGCGCATCTGCGCCTGGGGAAAAAGGTTTACCGGCAGCGCGCGCAGGAAACGGTCGCCTGGCTCGCGCGCGAGATGACCAATGCCGGCGGAGCGTTCTGCGCTTCGCTCGACGCCGACTCGGAAGGCGAGGAGGGCAGGTTTTACGTCTGGTCCTACGACGCAGTGCTCCAAGAGCTCGGGATCGAAGACGGCGAGTTCTTTGCGCGACATTACGACGTCACGCCGCAGGGAAATTTCGAAGGCCACAACATCCTCAACCGCCTCAAGCCGCAGGAGCGCAGCGACGCCGACGAGGCGCGGCTTGCCGCGTTGCGCGAAAAACTCCTCGCCGCGCGCGCATCGCGCATCCGTCCGGGCCTCGACGACAAGATCCTCGCCGACTGGAACGGGTTGATGATCGCCGCGCTTGCGAACGCGAGCCAAATGCTCGCCGAGCCCTCCTGGCTCGACATGGCCCAGCGCGCCTTTGCTTTCATTGTGCGCGAGATGACGCGGGGTGACCGCCTCGGTCATTCCTGGCGCGAGGGTCAACTTAAGTTTCCCGGGATGGCGTCGGATTTCGCCGCCATGATCCGCGCCGCGCTCGCGCTTTATGAGGCGACGGGCACACCGGCCTATCTCGACCAGGCGCTTGCCTGGCAACGCGCGCTCGACCGCGATTACGCGAGCACGCAAACCAGAACGTATTACCTGACAGCGGCCGACGCCGAGGGCCTCGTCATCCGTCCGGCTTCAACGGCAGATGAGGCGACGCCGAACCACAACGCGGTCGCGGCGAAAAATCTCATTCGGCTGGCGCCATTGGCCGGCGACCATTTATGGCGCGAAAAAGCCGACCACCTGATCGCCGCGGTGGCGCCGCATGCGGCCGAAAATCTTTACATGCACATGGCGCTGTTCAACGCCGTCGATCTGCGGCTACGCGCCGCCGAGATTGTCGTAACCGGGGAGGGCGCGGGCGCCGATGCTTTGCTTGCCGCCGCGCGCAAAATTCCGCCGCTGGACTGCGTTGTTCTGCACGCGCGCTCCGCCGAGGCGTTACCGCTCGCGCATCCGGCCCGCGCGCAGATCGAAGCGGCGAAGGGCCAAGCGCAAGCTTTCGTCTGCGTCCGCGAAACCTGTTCGTTGCCGGTTTCGGACGAAGCCGGCCTGCTCGGTGCGATCGCGAGCGTGCGACATAATTGACGCCGTCTCCTCTTGCCGGCCGCAATCGTGCTCCATGAAGTTTCGGGGGCGCAGTGCGGGAGACGTGGCAATGCGCGGTGAGATCATTCTGGCAGGCATCGTTTTGCTGATGGCGATCCCGGCGGCCCAGGCGGAAGACTGGTGCGGTTACGCGGCACGGGAAAAATCGCTGATCGAATGCGGCTATTCCTCGGTCAGCGAGTGCCAAAGCGCGTTGGGCAAAGGCGGGATGTGCTTCGTCGATCCGGACACCGCGCTCAACCGCAAGAGCCGGACCCAAACGCAGCCTGCGGCGCCGAAGGAGCGTGCCGGTTAGCAATCGTTTGGCGGCGCGCTGCCTTTGAAGCGCTCGGCCATCCAATCGGCCGCTGCATTCGCGCTGTCGTAGCCAATAAATCCGTGGCTCACGCCCGGCATCACCAGCATTTTGACCGTGCTGCCGGCTTTGCAGAGTCGCTGTTTGTAAGCTTCCGTGACGCGCGGAAGCACAAGACCGTCGGACGATCCTTGCGACAGGAACACCGGAACGTCGCTCGGAAGTTCCCCGGCAGTATTCTGCGTGAGCAGCGACTTCCACGGCTCGATGGTCGCGAGATTTTTAACCGACAAAAAGATTCGCGCCAACGGCGCCGACATCTTTTCGCGGATATAGAGGTCGAACGCGCCCTCGATACATTGGTTGGCGAGTGCCTCTACGACCGGCACGGCCGCGGGCTCGATGACGTTTCGCATCGGAGCGCCAAACACTTTGGCCCACGACCAGATTGTCATGGCCGTCAGGTTGCGGCCGCCCGCAGTATCGAGATCGGCCGTCATCAGCGCGGCGAGATCAGTCGCAGGTGCCGCGGCGGCGACGCCGACGAGCTGAAGCTCGGGCGCATAAGTTTTCGCGATCATCCCGGTGAACACCGCGGCTTGGCCGCCTTGGGAATGACCCCACACCGCATAACGGGTGGAATTCTCTAGTCCGGGAAACGTTCGCGCCGCGCGCACGGAATCGATCACCGCGCGCGCCTCGCTGTCGCCGACCAAATAGGGGTGCGGCCCGGGCGTGCCCAAGCCCGGATAATCCGTTGCTGCAATGGCGTAGCCGTTTTCCAGCAAACGCCGGCTTCCCGCCATTTGCTGAAAGACAAATAGCGCGAGCGAAGGCGCACAATGCGAGACGACGCCCGTGGTCGGATGCGCCCAGGCGACAATCGGCCACCCGCCGGCCGGCGGCCTTCCCGCCGGTACGATGACAATCCCGGAGACCGCAATCGGCGTGCCGTCGGGTTTGGTCGAGCGATAAAGCATCTTGTAGGCGGTCGCCCCGGCGGGGGCGCCGACGCGGGGTTCCTTGCGGATCAGGCTGCCAACCGTTCCAGCGACTTCGCTGTCGCTCGCGCGGTAGAACGCGCCCTCAGCAGCCGCCGGCGATGGGCCGAGCAAGCCAACGCCGATGCCCGCCAGAACGAGGACACCAGCGACAAGTCTGGTTGCCAACCTGCGCACCACCATCCTCTTTAGCTCATTTGGCTGTTCGAAAACGCATCACGGCGTAGAGACGACCCGGAGCGTGCCGGCCGCGCGAACGACGACTTCGATGCCGTCTTTCAGCAAGACCACCTTGTCGATACTCGCCGAGGTAAAGCTGCCGTGCGAACGGAAGCCATTGCCGAGGTCACGCGTCAGCTTGGCGTTGGCTTGCTGCAGCACCGCATCGTATTGCGGCTTGTAGTCCGCGAGCACCTTCTGTCGCGCCGCGTCTAAGATTTTCGAAATATCGAGCGTGGTTGCATTCGGCACAGCGGCGAGAAGCTGGGCGCCGTCCAACGCCAGCGTGGTGCCCGCCGCATCGGGTTTGAGTTGCGCGGTCATGTAAACCCAGCCGTCCGACGTCACACCGACGCCAGCCGGCGGAGTATCGAATTGCAGCCCGATCGCGAGCTTGCCGTTTGACGGATAAACGTCGACGTCTTTGACGG
>DATNNI010000105.1:0-6704 GCA_035601915.1 Xanthobacteraceae bacterium | reverse complement strand
CAAGGTCGGCAAGCCCGCCATCGATCTCGCCGCCTTGCTCAAATACAAAGAGGGCAACGTCGAAGCCAACGTCAACGGCGTCGCGTTCTTGTTCAAGAAGAACAAGATCGACGCATTTCACGGCACCGGGCGAATCACGGCTCCGGGCAAGATCGAAGTGAAAGCCGCCGACGGCGAGACGCAAACGCTCGAAACCAAAAACATCATCATCGCTACCGGCTCCGATGTTGCGCGCTTGAACGGTATCGCCATCGACGAAAAGCGCGTTGTCTCTTCGACCGGCGCGCTCGATCTGACCCAAGTGCCGCAAAAGCTCGTCGTCGTCGGTGCCGGCATCATCGGCATGGAGCTCGGTTCGGTGTGGCGCCGGCTTGGCGCGCAAGTGACCGTCGTCGAATTTCTCGATCATATCCTGCCCGGCCTCGACGGCGAGGTGGCGCGGGCGTTTCACCGCTTGCAGCAGAAGCAGGGGATTTCGTTCAAGCTGTCCTCCAAAGTCACCGGCATCGATACTTCCGGCAAGACGCTCAAGGTCAAAGTCGAGCCCGCCGCCGGCGGCACGGCTGAAACGCTTGAGGCCGATATCGTCCTGGTCGCGATCGGCCGCGTGCCCTACACCGACGGCCTTGGCCTCGAAGCCGTCGGCGTGAAGAAGGACAATCGCGGCCGCGTCGTCATCGATTCGCATTTCCGCACCAACGTCGCCGGTATTTACGCCATCGGCGACGCGGTCGCCGGGCCGATGCTCGCGCACAAAGCGGAAGAAGAAGGCGTTGCCGCCGCCGAGATCGTCGCCGGACAGGCGGGGCACGTGAACTACGACGTGATTCCGAACGTCGTTTACACCAAGCCCGAAATCGCCTCGGTTGGCAAAACCGAGGAGGAACTCAAGAGCGCCGGCACCGCCTATAACGTCGGTAGATTTCCGTTCACCGCCAACGCCCGCGCCCGTGCCAATCTCGCGACCGACGGCTTCGTCAAAATCCTCGCCGACGCCAAGACCGATCGCGTGCTCGGCGTCCACATCCTCGGGCCCGACGCCGAGACCATGATCGCGGAAGCAGCGATAGCCATGGAATTCGGCGCAGCAGCCGAAGACATCGCCCGCACCTGCCACGCCCATCCGACGCTGAGCGAAGCGTTCAAGGAAGCGGCGATGGCGGTCGCCAAGCGCGCTATCAATATTTGAAAAGCCTGCGCGACGGCTACCGAACGATTGACTGTGAATAATATCCAAATAAGGAAGAAGTTGGGATTGATTCGCGTCGGTGAGCGGGACATCGAAGCGGGTCGCTAAAAACTCGGTAATCAAGCAGCACTCATGCCATCTCGCATCTTCCGTATCGGCCGGTCGCGCACCGGGCTCGGGTTGTTCGCGGCTCGGCCAATCGCCAAAAAACAATACATCGTCACCTATTCCGGAAAATGGATCACGACCGAAGAAGCGCGAAGGCGCGAGCGCCTTGGCGACCCGAAATATCTATTTGAAGTCAACGGACGATGGACGATCGACGGTTCGACGCGGCGCAATCTGGGCCGTTACGCGAATCATTCGTGCAAGCCGAATACCGAGCCGGTATTGCGTAAGGGCAAAATGGTGCTGGTTGCAACGCAGCCGATCGAGCCGGGGGATGAGATAACATTCGATTACGGCGAAGACTATTTTGATTACTACTTCAAAACAGCCGGCTGCCGCTGCCAGGTCTGCGAGATAAAGGCGCAGCGTCGCCGCAGCACCAAACGCAGGAAATGATCGGTAGCCGCCGGCCGTCATGCTAACTTGCGCCTGCAATCGCGAACATGAGCGCCCGCACCCACTGGCCAATCATTATCGCCGGCGCCGGCCCGACCGGCCTGACACTGGCCGGCTTGCTCGGCCGCTATGGCATTGACGTCCTGATCATCGAACGCAACGCACAGACGGTCGAAGAGCCGCGCGCGGTGTCGATCGACGACGAATCGCTGCGCACCATGCAGGCGGTCGGGGTGATCAACGAATTGGTGCCGCACATCGTGCTCGGCTACGGCTCCGAATATTTCTCGCCGGGCGGACGGCGCTTCCTCAAGGTCAAGCCGACAACGCTGGAATACGGCTTTCCGCGGCGGAACGCGTTCCGCCAGCCGGTATTGGAGCGTTTGCTGCGGGAAAATCTCGGGCGTTACGGCAACGTGACTGCCTGCTTCGAAACCGAGCTGCTTGAATTCTCGGCGGAGGCGGACACGGTCGGCTTCCGGGTGCAAAAATCCGGCACGCCGCTCGATCTGACCTGCGACTACCTGATCGGCTGCGACGGCAGCCGCAGCTTCGTGCGCCAGCGCCTCGGCATTGAGATGCACGGCTCGACCTTCCGCGAGCGCTGGCTGATCGTCGATGTCGAGCAAACAACCGACCCGACGCACGACACCAAAGTGTACTGCAATCCGGCGCGGCCGTGCCTGTCGCTGCCCGGTCCGAATGGCACGCGGCGCTTCGAACTCATGCTGCACGACGGCGAAGAGGACGACGCGGTGCTGGCGCCCGATCATGTCAACAAGCTGCTGCGGCTTTACGGCAGCGACGAGAAGGCGGTGCTGAGGCGGAAGGTGGTCTATACCTTTCATGCCCGCATGGCCGACCGCTGGCGCGCCGGCCGCGTCTTTCTCGCCGGCGATGCCGCGCATCTGATGCCGCCTTTTGCCGGTCAGGGCATGAATAGTGGCGTTCGCGACGCGCACAATCTCGCCTGGAAGCTTGCCGCCGTCGCATCGGGCCGCCTCGGCGACCGCCTGCTCGACACCTACGAGATTGAACGGCGCGATCATGCGGCGGCGATGACGCAGCTCGCCATCCGCATGGGCCGGGTGATGATGCCGCGCAGCCGCCTCGCCGCGTTGGCTGTGCAGACGTTCTTCCGGGCGCTCGCGCTTTATCCGACCGCGCGCGCCTACTTTGCCGAAATGAAATACAAACCGAAGCCGCGCTTTCATCGCGGTTTTCTCCTGCCGCAAAAATCCGCGCCTAAAGATTCGCTGCTCGGGCGGCTGTTTCCGCAGGCCTTGGTCATGACCGGCGCCGGCGTGAAGCTTCTCGACGACGTGCTCGGCGACGGCTTTGCGCTTGTGGCGCCGCCCGGTATTTCGGCCGGAACGCTAAGCCACACTCCCGCCGGCGCGGAAACGCCGCTTAAGCTTCGCGCGGTCGCGGTCCTCGACAAAGAGGACGCCAGCGCTGTCGCGCCGCCCGCGGTCGCGGCGCGCGACTATCGCGGCGAACTCGCCCGCCTGCTCGCCGGCCAGCCGGCCGGTCTTTATTTGCTCCGCCCGGACCGTTACGTCGCCGCCTTTTTCCCGCTGTCCGAGATCGCATCCGCAGGCGATGCAATCGAGCAACTGATCCGCTCGACGCGTGCGGATTAATCAACCGAGACGGAAAACAGAGCTAAGCGGCCGGTGAGGGCCTATTCGACGACGATCTTGACTTCGCTGCCGGACTTGAGCCGCTCGCCCGGCTCCAGTCCGTTGAGCACGCGAAAGCGCTCAAGCGGCCGGTCGGCGACCGCCATGCGGGTCGCGAGTTTTTCGGCCGTATCGTTCGGCCCGACCGTGATGATTTGCAGCCGCAGTGGCCGTGCATCCTCGATCTCGGCGAGGCTCATGCGGCGAAACGTACCGATTGAGTCGCGGAAAATGTGGTCGGTTTCCGGCGTGCGGTGCTTGGCGGCGAAGATGAAGCGATACACGTCGCTGCCGAAGCGGACGGCGTAAAGGCGGAAATCCCACTGGTCGCCTTTGGCGGCGGCGGTGGCGGCAGGAAAGCCGTTGATGGTGATGTCCTCGACGGTCGCGGCGTCGATGTTTTCGATCCAGCCCGAGGTCAGGTATTCGGCAAGTGTCTGCTCGGCGGGCACCCGCACGACGTCGAGGCGGAGCGCCTCGCCGCCGCCCTGCTTGACGCCCAGCACGGCCTGCGCGGTGTTCTCTAGCGCGAACCCCTCGGGTGCGGTGAAGGTAAAGCCGAGCCGCGGATGCAGGAAGCGGCGGCCGCGCACGAAACCCTCGCTCGGATCCTCGCCGAAGACGATACCGTCAATGCCGGAGAGATAAGCCTCCTTCGCGCCGGCACCGGGTGTGCTCGAAGTCGTCCCGGCGGGCCCCGGATACTGGCGCGCGTTGGCGATGGCGTTAGTAACGCGTTCGGGTGTCGCCGGATGCGACGACAGGAAGTCGGGCGCGCGCGGATCGATCGGCGTGTTGCCGGTTTGCCGCGGCTTGAGCTCCGAATTGTGCTCCATGGAGGTGAGGAAGCGCACCGCGCCGTACGGATCGTAGCCGGCGCGCGAGGCAACGCCAATGCCGATAGCGTCGGCCTCGAATTCCTGCGCGCGGGAGAAGCTTGCCAGCGCAAGCTTCGATTTGGCGAGCGCGAGCGCGCCTACTTCGGGATCGCTGATGACGTCGGTGACGACGCGTCCAACCAGAGCCGCCTGGCGCGCTTGCTCTTCGCGGATCGCGGCATGGCGCGCAATCACGTGACCCATTTCATGCGCAAGCACCGAGGCTAGCTCGGATTCGTCGTTGGCGAGCGCGATCAGCCCGCGGGTGACGTAAAGATGGCCGCTCGGCAAGGCGAACGCGTTGATCGACTGCGAATTGAGGATGACGACCTTGTAGTGCAGATCGGGATGTTCCGATGCGGTGACAAGCCGGTCCACGGTTTTCTCCAGGAGGCCCTGGAGCTTGGGATCGTTGTAGATGCCGCCATAGGCGCCGAGAATGCGCTGATGCTCGTGCAGCACCGCGGGCGACATGTCGGACAGGTCGGCGGATTTCGGTGCGCTCGGCAGTGCGGCTTGCGGGCCGAGCGACGGCGGCGTCGCCGAGCAGGCGGCAACGACGAGCGCGAGCACGGCAAGCATCGCGGGCGCAAGGCCCGCGCGTGCCGTCTTTATGAAGCGCTCCATCGTCACTTACGTCGTCCGTTCGTTCGTCGACCTGATCGCGGCATTGCCGCACTTTGGTCGGTCTACTTATTCACCCTCGGTGAACTCGATCTGTTCGGGGCGCGAGGCCTCGATCTGCGGCCCGCTGCGCTCCTCGATCCACCCTCGTACCAGTACGCGCCGCTCGGCGAGTTTTCTCGGCTCGAGCCCCGCCGCCAAAAAGCTACGCGCATTTCGCTTCAAGATCGTAACAGTGAAGTCGGTCGCCCAATGCCGCCCGAAATTGACGTAGATAATGGGCCCGCTCTCACGTACCGAAACGACCTTGCCCTCAACCAGCGCAAACCGGCCACGCTGGGCCAGCACCTCGGCGGGGTGTTCGGCGTCAAGCGATTCATAATACGGACCGGCCCAAAGGCCAAGCTTGCCGCGGCGGGCGTTGTTTTCGAGGCTTAATAGCTCGGTGGCACAGGCGCGGTCACCGGCGCGGGCCGCGACTCGGGCAAAACCGGCCCGCAGAAGCTCTGATTGCAGGAGAATTTCGCCGTCGGGACCGGTGCGGAAGCCATAGCCGGCGAGGCGCCCATAGCGGTCGGTCGGCTGGGCCTCGGCCTGGCGAAGCACGATTTCGCTGCCGGCGAGCTTTGCGGCCAACTCTTTCTGCGCCGCTTCGCCGCCGCCCGCGGCCGGGTCCGGCCGGCTGGGCAGCGGCAATGGCGGGACTTCAATGCCGGCAAGGCGCACTTCGCGCCCATCGGCGAGCACAAAACTGCGCCCATCGAGCGCGCGGGTCGCCGTTCCGCGCGCGATTATGGCGCCGCCGCAGGCGATCGCCGGCGGTGGCCGCTCCTCTGCGGCGGCTGTGAAAGTCCCCACCATCAACGCGAAACTGGTCGCCGAAACGGCGGCCAGCACCCCCTCTGACCACCTCACCATTGCCACAAAAGCCCGGGGCCGGAATGAGGCGCTACTTGGGCGATTCGCGGGCGTCATTGGGCTGTGGAAAGCTTCGTCAAAACGTCACATGCCGTCAAATCGGCGCTTACGGCAACGGCGTAGCGTGCATGTGCGCCGGAACTGAAAGTGTTGCAATAGTGGCGCCGCAACGCCGCCTTCTCGGCGTTCAACGGCGCGACGTAACGCTCGGTGTTCGCGTCTGCGGCGGTTTGTGGGGTCATGACCATCCGTTCTCGCGGCGCGTTTTTTGCGCCCGAGTTTTGCTCAACCTCGTCATTGCGAGCCAACGGGTCCGGCCCGAAGTGGCCGGCCCGATGACAAGCTCCGCGAAGCAATCCAGGCTTTAGCTCACAATCTGGATTGCTTCGTCGCTACCGCTCCTCGCAATGACGACGATCACGACCACCACGACCACGAAAAATAAAAGGAAGCGGAACGCCGGCAGACGCAATGTCTTTTGCCCGCACGCAAGCGGCGTGCGGGACGCGCCACGGAGAAAGGCGGCTTGCGCCGCCCTCCGCTTGCGGGCGCGCTCGCCTGCCGACGTTCCACTTGCGGTTCTCGCCAGCGGGACTTTCGTCCCGAAGGCTCAGCGTCGGGCCAGGCTTCCCGGAAGCGGCGCGAAAGCTGCGGCGTGCCGCACGCGCCGTCTCGGTCACAGCGATGCACCTCGCGCGCCGGTCGTAGTGTGGCGGTTCAGAAGTCCGCATCATTTTGCGGCACACTCGTCATGCGGACTTCTGAACCAAAGCCACACTAGATAGATACATTGCTAGTGTCCCTTTGATTCCGAAGTTCGCAAACCAGGGCGCCGCATAATCATGCGAA
>DATNNI010000104.1:0-2539 GCA_035601915.1 Xanthobacteraceae bacterium | reverse complement strand
TGAGTGTCGCGACGGCGAAGCCGGCAGTGAGTGCGAGAAAACCGAGCGCCAACACGAAACCGACGGGGCGCCGCCGCAACAGGATCGCCGACGCTATGCCGATCGCCGCCAGCCCCGACGCCGCCCAAACAGCGGGCTCATGTTCGGCGGTGAAATAAAGAACGATGCCGGCGCCGAAGGAGACGGCGAACCACGGCAACAGCCGGCCCGCAGCCACTTCCTGTGCCGCCCATTCGCGCAATCGCGCCGGAAAGGCAAACTCGACACCGGGCGACACTGCGCCAAAGGCGCGGCGCGCGCGTTCAACGGGCCAGGTTCGGACGCCTGCCCGCGCGCGGCTTTGCCCGCTTGCCTCGTTCGCCACTGCGCGCCTCCCCGTCCCTGAGCGCGCCGCATGCCGCCTTTAAGCTAGCGGGGCGCGGGCGTTCTGGAAAGGAGCGGGGTTGGAACGAGCGTAGGCGAGAGCGCGGCCTCTTTGGCGTCCTCGAGCCGCACCGAGACACTGTCGACAGCCCCGGACGCATCAATCACGGTTACGCGCGCAAATCCCGGGCCTTGCGGTTGGAAGAAAAGATTTTGCCGCGCCGGCGCGAGTGCCGGATTGCCATTCACGAGGATGGTGAGCGGCAGCGTCCCGCCGGTCAATTTGAGCGGCACCGGCGCCGGGCCCGCATTCCCCCCGGCGAGCTCGATGCGAGCGCCGTCGGGCGGAAAAAGGATGTGCAAGCCCGCGCCGCTTTCGCCGAGGTGACCGGACGCCGCGAAACGTTTCAGCGGCGGCGGCAGCTTCGCACTCGTCGTCATCAAAATACCGGTGGGCGGCCGCGGCAACGCGGTTGGCGGGGCCGCAGGGCGCGCGAATGCATCAAATAGAATCGGCGCAGCGGCGTTGCGGCCGATCAGTCCCGGTACCGGCGCTCCGTCGGGCCTGCCCACCCATATGCCGATGGTATGGCTGCCGTCGAAGCCGATCGACCAGGCGTCACGGTACCCATAACTGGTGCCGGTCTTGAACGCGATCCGCCCAGGCGCGCCGTTGTCGGGAGGCGGGGTGCCGATAAGGATATTCGCCACGTACCAAGCGGCCACAGGCTCCATCAGCCGGCGCTCTTCGCCGGCGCTTGGCGAGGGCCCGGCAAACACGCGCTCCGTGATCGGCAGGGCGGCGCCGAGACGCGCAATGCCCGAATAGAGCATCACAAGATCCGAAAGCGTAATTCCCGCGCCGCCGAGACCGATCGCCAGCCCCGGCGTTTCGCCTTCGGGCAAAATCAACGCGGCGCCGGCATTGGCAAGACGCGCCGTCAAACGGCTCGCGCCAACACGATCGAGCACCGCCAATGCCGGGAGATTGAGCGAGAGTTGCAGCGCCGTACGCACCGTCACGGTGCCGCGAAAAGTAAAGTCGAAATTTTGCGGCGCGTAGGCGCCGTAACGTGTCGGCCGGTCGTCGATCAAAGTCTCGGGATGAATGAATCCATCCTCAAAGCCAAGGCCATAGATGAACGGTTTGAGCGTCGAGCCGGGCGACCGGAGCGTGCGCGTGAGATCGACTTGTCCGGCGCGGCGGGTGTCGAAATAATCAGGGGACCCGATGCGCGCCACGACCGCACCGTCCTTGTTGTCGATCACAAGCATGGCGAGCGAAACGTCGGGGCCGAGCGCGAGTGCCAGTCCCCGCGCCCGCTCGCGTGCAAGTTCTTCCAGGCTTCGTTGCAGATCGGCATCTATGGTAAGCCGTACCTCACCATCCTGCCCGCTTTCAGCAATGGCCCGGTCGGCAGCGTGAGGCGCCAGCATCGGCATCGGCCGGCGGCCCGACGGCACAGCTTCGGCTTTGGCCGCCAAGATTTCGTCAGCCGGCGCGTGCGAGAGCGCCGCGAAGCGCTCGAGCACGCGGTCTCTCGCGGCGCGCGCCGCCGCCGCCGAGCGGTCAGGCCTTCGCGCTTCCGGCGATTGCGGCAACGCCACCAGCAGTGCCGCTTCGCCAAGCGTCAGCCGCCGCGGCTCTTTGCCGAAATAGGCAAGCGACCCAGCCCGGATCCCCTCGATATTGCCGCCATAGGGCGCGAGTTCGAGATAAAGCGAAACGATCTGATCCTTTGTGAGCCTCCGCTCAATTTCAACGGCCCGCACGATCTGATGAAGTTTCGCGGCCAAGGTGCGGCCATTGCGCGGTTCGAGAAGCCGCGCCACCTGCATGGTCAGCGTCGAACCGCCGGAGCGAATATGTCCGCTGCCAACGAGCTGGAAGGCGGCGCGGGCGAGCGCCAACGCGTCGACGCCGTGATGCTGGCGAAACCGCCCGTCCTCATAGGCGAACAGCAGCTCAAAAAAACGCGGATCGACATCGGCGATACGCGCCGGCAGCCGCCAGCGGCCGTCGTTTGTCGTATAAGCACGCAACAGCCGGCCGTTGCGATCGGCCACCCGCGGCGAAAATTTTAAATCCTTGCCGTCGGGCGCCGGACCGAGCGAAACAATCCAATACGCGGTAGCAGCACCGCCCGAGAGGGAAATCACAATGAGCACCGCGATC
>DATNNI010000103.1:0-4663 GCA_035601915.1 Xanthobacteraceae bacterium | reverse complement strand
GCCTTGCCCGGACCGTTCCGCGGCGAGGGGACGTTCGTCGCCGGCGATGAACTCTACGGCTACCGCATTTCCGGCAACCGGCCGGACGGAGATTCCGGCCTCAAGCTGCGGCTTGGCATCGATCCGTCCAATCATCCGCTGACCGCCGAGATCGACGGCACGCTCAAGATGGATCGCGGCGTGCCGGGCTTTCAGGGCGCGCTGACGCTGGAGCGGCCGGTCGGCGCGGCGCTGGCGAGCGGCGCGCGCGTCATCAACGATCCGGTGCGGCTCACCGGCAAAGTTCAGGCAACTCCCGTATCGGCGACGCTCGACGACCTGCAATTGCAATACGGGCCGGATGACCGGCCGATCAATTTCGCCGGCAAGGCAGAGGTAGTGTTCGGCGCGCAACCGCACCTGTACGGCACGGTCTCGTCACGCCAGCTCGACCTTGATCGCGCGCTGGCGGCGCCTGACGTCACGCACCGGCCGCCTTTCGTCATGCTCAAGGATTTCGCCGAGGTTTTGGTCGGTTCCGTCAAGCCGCCTGTGCCAATCACCGCCGGCATCGCCATCGACGCTTTGACCATTGGCGGCACCACGCTGCAGTCGTTGACGGGCAAAGTGATTGTCGACGAGAAGGGATGGAGCGTGCGCGACGTTTCGTTCCGCGCGCCCGGAGCGAGCGAAGTCGATGTCAGCGGCCAACTCGACGCCGGCAAGCAGGGTCTTGTCTTCCACGGGCCGGCGACGCTGACGTCGGCCGACGTCAAAGCGCTGATGGCGTGGCTCGAGGGCGGCCACGACCAGGCCTCCGGTCCGAGCGACGCGCTTGTCGCCAGCGCCGATATCAGCGTGGCCGGCGACCGTTTCGCGCTCGACCGATTGGCGGCGACACTCGGTCAGGAAAATATCGATGGCCGGCTGGCCTATACCTGGGCGGCGGCAGATCAGCCTGCGGCGCTCGACGGCGAACTCCACGCCGCGACGCTCAATGTCGACGCGCTCGCCACGTTCGCCAAGGCCGCATTGCTCGACCGCGCGCCGGAAATCCCGCGCCGGATCGCGGTCGTGCTTGATGTCGGCCGTGCCACCTTCGCCGGCGTCGATGCGCGAAAGATCTATACTCAGCTCAAGGTCGATTCGGGGATATTGCGCATCGACCGGATGTCGATCGGCGATCTCGGCGGCGCCGCGCTTGATGTCAGCGGCAGCGTCGAAGAATTATCGTCGCAGCCGCGCGGGCGCTTCACCGTCGACCTCGACGCCAGGACGCTGGCCGGGCTCACCGAAACGTTGCGCGGCGTCACGCCGGCGGCGGCAGACACGCTCCGTCCGTTCGCCGATCGGCTCGCGCCGGCCAAGGTTCATGCTGTTCTCAGCTTCGAGCGCGCGGGCAATGCCGGGACGCTTGCCAAGCTCGATCTCGGCGGGTCGGTCGGGGCAATGCGTCTGACCCTGAACGCAGAGGGCACAGGCGAGGCGGCGCGTCCCGCCGCCGCCACGATCCGGGTTGCCGGAAAGCTCGACGCCGACGATGGCGCGGCGCTCGTGCGACTGCTCGCGCTCGATCACCTGCTGGCCGTCGACCAGTTGCCGGGACAGATGACTCTTTCTGCCGGTGGACCGCTCGGCGGCGACGTTCACGTCAACGCGCTTGCTGCGGCTGGCGGTTTTTCCGCGACCGCCGACGGCGTCCTGCATTTGACCGCGCAACCGGGACCAACGGGCCGCTTGCAAGTCAAAGCGACGGCGGCGGACTTAAAGCCGCTGCGCATTGCCGTGACCGGCCAGCCCGGTGATGCCGTTCCGGTCGCGGCAAGCGCGGTCGTAGGCATAACCGGCGCGAATCTCTCGGTGACGGATTTATCGATGACAGCCGGCAAGTCGGCTTTTCGCGGCCATCTCGATCTCAAGCTGGCAAAGCCTCTCGGCATCGGCGGCGAAATCGAAGCCGATCAGGCTGACGTCCCGGGGATTGTGGCGATGCTGACGGGAACGCCGTCGGGCGCGGGCGGTACGTGGTCGCCCGACCCGTTCGGCCCCGGTGCATTCGGCCCGCAAGCCGGCGACATCGGTTTTGTCATTCATCGCGCCGCGCTCACTCCGGCATTGGCGCTCCGCGACTTCAAGGGCACGATGCGATTTGCGCCGCCCGCGATCACGTTGAGCAATCTCGACGGCGGCATTGCCGGCGGACACTTCTCCGGCGAATTGTCGCTGCAGCGCAATGCCGGTGAGGTGAGCGCGCGCGGCCGCGTCACGCTGACCGGAGTCAACGCCGACCTCGCCTTCGCATCAAAAAAGAACGGCGTCGATGGGCAGGCGACGCTCACCTTGCAGGGCGACGGCACCGGATTAAGTCCGGTCGGGCTGATCGGTTCGCTCCACGGCAGCGGCAAGGTATCGCTTCGCGATGCCCGCTTCGGCGGCCTTGATACGGCGGCGTTCAACGCCGCCGTCCATGCATCCGAAGACAACGCGCCGCTCGACGCGGCCAAAATCCGCGCCGCGGTGAATGCGTCGATGGATGGCGGCCGCCTGGTCGTTCCGCAGGGGGATGCCGACATCACCATGGCCGGCGGGCAAATCACCATAGCGAATGCGACTTTGCGTGCGCAGGGCGGGGCGACGTTGTCGCTGAGCGGCATGCTCGACCTCAAAGCGGAAGCGATCGACGCCAACCTCAAACTGACGCAACCGCCGCCGGCCACCGGATTGATCCTGCTGCCGCCGGAACTGACGGTTGCGGTCAAGGGCCCGCTGGCGGCGCCGGAACGCACACTTGATCTTTCCGCGCTGATGGGCTGGCTGACGTTGCGGACGACCGAGCAGCAGACCCGACGTTTGGAATCCATCGAAGCCAATCGGCGCAACGAGGACGTCGGGTCCATTACTCGTCCGGTCTCGCCGGCGATACGCTTTATTCCCGCGGGCGTGGCGTTGGAGACGACGAATCGCCTCGACGCTACGGGCGTATCCGGCCCGCGCACCTTCGATCGAATGCGGCCGGAAGCTTCCGCGGAGCAGCCGCCAAGCCATGTGGACCTAAGCCATGCGGATCAAGGATCGGCGGCGCTTACCGGTACGGCTACTCCGGCCAGCCCGGCGACTCCGGCCGTGCCGCACAGCGACAAGCCGAACTCGACATCGGGGACCGCGCGAGCGCCGGCCCCTTCGCTGCTGCGTTTGCCACTCGATTTGCTATTCCACTCGCAGAACTGACGCGGGCGCTTGCGTCATTTTGCCGGACCGCCGGTCGCTTTCGCCGTTGCCGCCAGTCCGCGCCTGAAAGTGATCGAGTACGAACAAGCGGATGGCCGACGACAAGTTGCCTTGTTTGCGGTCGGCATCGATGGCGCCAACGAGATCGGACACAGATTGCTGGCGGCTGGCGGCAATGTCCTTAAGCGCCGTCCAGAATGCCGCTTCGAGGCTGACGCTGGTCTTGTGTCCCGCGATCACAATGGAGCGTTTGACGACGGCCGATCTCATTCCGTGTCTCCGGCGTCGATCCGGTGTCCGTCGAGGTCGCGTTTGTCCTTTTCGCTCCGCGACTGTTCCAGCATGCGTTTGGTCTTCGGACGCCCATAAGCCAGTCGGTTGGACGCTGCTTTTTGCTCGGCGCGGCGGCGCTGCGCCTGTTTGCGGGCCGTGCGCAGGTTAACGAGATCGGCCATACGAGGTCCTGTCGATTGTTGGTGTTAGCTCCGGCCACGCCGGCGGCTAAGTTTGCCACATTACGTTTAATTTTGACAAATTTCGCGTCGATCTGCGGATTGGTCGGATCGCGGGTGCGGTGGGTATTATTGACGCTCTACGCGCTGGCGCACCACAGTCGTGCACTGACGTGAACGTGACTTGAAAAAGACTCGGCGCGGAACGACACCCGATGTGGCAACTTAGCACAGTGTCGTTCGGCGGTGCGGCCGCATTATTCGCCAGCAAGCGCAGGAGCCTGTAAAAAATGTCGCGCCTCAAGAAATCTGCAAAGCGAAAAACCCGCGGCAAAGCTGTGCCGGTGTTGGGCATTGCCGGACTGACGTTGTTGGCCGGAGCGTCCGCGGCGCTTGCGCATCCGTCGTTGGACCAAACCACCCACGGCCGTGGCAACAACGTGGTCCTCAGCGAGGAAGAGATCTCCGACGTCAGCCTGGCGACCTTTTACGTCGTCGATCGCGAAGGCCAAGGTGGAGCGCGCCGCGTGCGGCTGGCACTGGGCGGCGGATGCGGTTGTGGGTGCGGCGGCTGCGGCGGTTGCTGGGGCGGCGATTACTTTGGATACGGCGGATATGGCCCGCCGCCGCTATTCCACGCCGGGCCTTGGCCGCCGGCACCGGTCAAGCCCGTGCAAAACTATCGGCGCACCTATAAGCGAACTGATAATCGCTAGAACCGCGGAGCTGCAGACAACAGCAATTGAAGACCTGCGACGCCCAAGATCAGTGCCAAAACATATCGGGTCGCGACCTGGGATAGAAAGCGCAAACCGATCATGCTTCCGATCATGGCGCCGATCAAAACTCCTATCGCATATAGCCAGGTATCGTTTGACAGTGTTTGGCCGGCGTAAAGAGCGCCGACCAATCCGATCGCAGAGTTTGCCAGGATAAACGGGGCGGAGAGGGCTGCGGTCTGTCGTGGTGAGGCCCAACGGAGCGCGATCAGGAGCGGCGCGAGA
>DATNNI010000102.1:0-2223 GCA_035601915.1 Xanthobacteraceae bacterium | reverse complement strand
ACCATTCACTAAGAATGGCCGCATCGCTGCCGCCGGCGCGCGCCGCCGTCTCCTCGATCAATGTGGCGCCGACTTCGAGGGCCACGCGTATATCGTCCTTGTCCTCGCGTCTCTCAAACTCGGCACGCCAAGACTCGAAGTGATCCACCCAAGCCAAGACCATGCACTGGCAGCGGCCCGGCTGCGGCGGCGTAAATTCCGCCGTCCATACATCGTTGCCTTGCGCCTTCATGTCGATTTCGAAATCCGCGTTGGCGGACCCGGCGAGTTTCCAGCGCAGTACCACGCGCAACTTGTCGTGACCGTCCGCGAAGCAGTGGGCCTCGACGGCGATACTGTCCCCGGCAATACGTTTGGCGGAAAATCGGCCGCAATCGACCGTCGGCAGAACCGCGTCGATGACGGCGCGCACCCTGCCGTCGCTAGCCACGGCCTTCCCAGCGCAGAACGAGGGTCGCCAGGGGCGGCAGCGTGAGGCTCACCGATTCGACACGGCCGTGAGCGCCCACCGGGACGGATTCGACTGCGCCCAAGTTGCCCCATCCGGCGCCGCCGTATACTTGCGCGTCGGTATTGATGATCTCGCGCCAAAGCCCGCGCGCGGGAACGCCGACCAGAAAATTTTCCCGCGGCACGGGCGTAAAATTGCACACCACCAAGAGCGGTGCGCCGCCGTCAGCCGACTTGCGCAGAAACGCGATAACGCTCATCTCGGCGTTGCCGACATCCACCCACTCGAAGCCCTCGGGCGAGAAATCCACCTGGTGCAGCGCCGATTCGCGGCGATAGACGCGATTCAAATCGCCGATGAGCCGCTTGACGCCGGCGTGTTCCGGCAGGCCGGACACCCACCACTCGAGTTCACCTTCGTGGGTCCATTCACGGCGTTGCCCGAACTCACCGCCCATGAATAGCAGCTTTTTGCCGGGATGCGCCCACATATAGCCATAGAGCGCGCGCAGATTGGCGAATCTTTGCCAGTCATCGCCGGGCATTTTACCGATGAGGGATCCCTTGCCGTAAACGACTTCGTCATGCGACAGCGGCAGCACGAAGTTTTCATTGAAGGCATAGATCAGAGAAAACGTCAGTTCGCCATGATGGTACTTGCGGTAGACCGGATCCTCTTTCATGTAGGCGAGCGTGTCGTGCATCCAGCCCATATTCCATTTCAAGCCAAATCCGAGGCCCCCCATGCTCGTCGGTCTCGACACCATGGGCCACGCGGTCGACTCCTCCGCGATCATGGTCGCGCCCGGATAGTCCCGATACACCGCTTCATTCAGGATGCGCAAGAAATCGATGGCGCGCAGATTCTCGCGCCCGCCGAATTCGTTGGGGATCCATTCGCCCTCTTTGCGTGCGTAGTCCAAATACAACATGGAGGCGACGGCGTCCACGCGCAGCCCGTCGATGTGGTATTTCTCGAACCAGAACATCGCTGAAGAAACCAGGAAGCTGCGCACTTCATTGCGTCCGAAATTGAAAATCGAGGAATTCCATTCGGGATGAAATCCCTGGCGCGGATCCTGGTGCTCATAAAGATGCGTACCATCGAAATACGACAAGCCATGCTCGTCGGCCGGGAAATGCGACGGCACCCAATCGAGAATGACGCCGATCCCGCGGGCATGGAGGTGATCGACGAAGTACATCAGATCCTGCGGCGTGCCGTAGCGCGCCGTCGGCGCGAAATACCCCGTGGTTTGATATCCCCAAGAACCGTAGAAGGGGTGCTCGGTGATCGGCATGAGTTCAACATGCGTAAATCCGGTCTCATTGAGATAGTCCGCCAATTGATGCGCCAGTTCCCGGTAGTTGAGAAAGTTGCCGTCTTTGCGCCGCCAGGAACCGGCATGCATTTCATAGATGGACATGGGCGCATCCAGCCCGTTGCGCGCGGCGCGCGACGACATCCAGGCCGCATCCTGCCAGGTGTAGTCCAAATTCCACACGCGTGAGGCCGTCGCGGGCGGCAACTCACAGAACGTGGCGAACGGATCGGCTTTTTCGACGCGGTAGCCGCCCACATGAGAAATAATCCGGTACTTGTACGCCTGGCCGTGCTGCACGCCCGGCACGGTGCCTTCCCAGATTCCGGACTGATCGCTGCGCGGCGCCAGGCGGTTACTCTCCGGGTTCCAGCCGTTCCAATCGCCGATGACGGCAACATCCGAGGCATTGGGGGCCCACACCGCGAAGTGTACGCCGCTACCGTCAGCG
>DATNNI010000101.1:0-6715 GCA_035601915.1 Xanthobacteraceae bacterium | reverse complement strand
CGCTCGTCGCGCGCACGGCGTCCGTCAGGCCGAGATTCATCAGAGCGCGAAACTGTGAACGGGTTTGCGGCAGAAACAGCGCGTCGGTCGTCCAGGCTTGTGGATTGCGCACGTCGGCGCCGGCAGGAATAACGTTGTAGTCGCCGGCGAGAATAAGCGGCTCGCCCAACGACAATCGCTCGCGCGCATACGCGAACAGCCGTTTCATCCAGCCGATTTTGTAGGTGTATTTTTCCGTTTCCGGCGGATTGCCATTGGGCAAATAGACGCTCGCCAGCCGCAGCGCCCCCTGCGCCGTCGAAACCACGACTTCCATGAAGCGCGCGTGATCGTCGGTGTGATCGCCGGGCAGGCCGATGTTGACCTCGTCGAACGGATATTTGGACAGGATTGCAACGCCGTTGAACGTCTTCTGACCGTGGATGGCGACGTTGTAGCCGAGGCTCTCGAACGCTTCGCGCGGGAAGGCGTCATCAACACATTTCGTCTCTTGCAGGCAGACGAGGTCGGGCGCGCGTTCGGTAAGCCAAGCCGCCGCTCCATCAAGCCGCTGTTTGATTGAATTGACGTTCCAGGTGGCGATGCGCACCGGCCGTTAACCTTGTGCTGGATGCCTTTAGAGAGCGAAGCTCGTGCCGCAGCCGCAGGACGCCGTCGCTTTCGGGTTGTGCACCTTGAAGGACGATCCGATAAGGTCGTCGACGAAATCGATTTCCGACCCCGCCATGTAATCGAGCGAGACCGGATCGATCAGCACAGTGGCGCCCGACCGTTCGATGACGACGTCATCGTCGGCCCTGGCGCGCTCGGTGTCGAATTTATATTGGAAACCGGAGCAGCCGCCGCCTTGCACGCTGACACGCAACATGGTCCCGGACGGCTCGCGGCCGAGGATTTCGCCGATCTTGCGTGCGGCCCGCTCGGTAACTGTGACGTCGATCGCCATGAAGCCTCTCCAGCAGGTTAATCCTGCCGTTGCCAGGGTATCAGGTGATAGGTAAGTGCGGCGGCAGCCGAGGTCAATTGCGCAAGGCCAGATAGCGATGACGGTTCCGGCGGCAGTTTTGGCGCCTTATGCATCCGATCCGGCGCATAGCCGCGGGCGGCTTCATGCCGAGCCGCAAAGCAAAACCCGGAGCCCTTTTCGCCGGGATTGCGATCGCATCATTCATTCGACCGCGTTTCGCCGGCTCAAACACAAGACCCAAGTCTTTGTCTTCGACGAGGGCGATCACTACCGGACGCGCCTGACCCACACCCTTGAAGTCGCGCAAATCGCCCGCGCGCTCGCCCGCGCGCTGTCGCTCGACGAAGACCTGGCGGAGGCGCTGGCGCTCGCCCACGATCTCGGACATCCGCCATTCGGCCACGCTGGCGAGCGCGCTCTGGATGAGTGCCTGGGCGCCTGCGGCGGCTTCGACCACAATGCGCAAACGCTTCGGGTCGTGACGGCCCTAGAGCGCCGCTATCCGTCTTTCGACGGGCTGAACCTGACGTGGGAGACGCTTGAGGGACTGGTCAAGCACAACGGTCCGCTGATCGACCGCCAAGGAAAGCCGCTCGGCCATTATGACACGCGCGGCATTCCCGATGTCATTGCGGACTATAACCGGCTACAGGATCTGCAATTGTGGAGCTACCCGAGCGCTGAAGCGCAAGTTGCTGCCGTCGCCGACGACATTGCCTATAACGCGCACGATATCGACGACGGGCTGCGCGCCGAGTTGTTCACGCTGCAAGATCTGACGGCTATTCCGGCCACAGCCGCAATCATCGCCGAAATCCGCGCCGCGTTTCAGGGATTGGACGAAGCGCGCGTGGCGCACGAATTCGTCCGCCGCCTCATCGGTCTCCTGATCGAAGATTTGATCGCCGAAACCGCGCGCCGGCTCGCGAAGCTTGACCCTCATTCAGCGGATGAGGTGCGCGGCGCGCCGGCGGCCGTCGCGGCTTTCTCCGCGCCGACGGCAAACGCCGAGTCGGTCATCAAGGCTTTTCTCAAAGAGCGCATGTACCAGCATGAACGCATTCAACGCGTGATGAATGAGGCCGCGCGCGTGGTCCGCGAGCTGTTCGCGCGTTACTCCGCCCGTCCCGACGACCTTCCGCCGGAGTGGCGCGAGGGCCTCGCGCAAGTTGGCGAGCACGACCGCGCCCGGCACATTGCCGATTTCATTGCCGGCATGACCGACCGCTACGCGCTTGCCGAGCATGCGCGGCTTTTTGACTCGACCCCCGAATTGCGTTAGGCGCGCCGCGGATCGCTGCGCATGGCCATAGAAATTTCGCAAGCAAACATTTTTGGAGCAGTGGCGCTTGGCGTCCAGCGCGCGACCGCCGCGCTCATCTCCGCCGGATATCTCCCGGCCGGCATCGATTTGTCGCGCATTACGGTCGAGCCGCCGCGCGATGCCTCGCACGGCGACATGGCGACCAACGCGGCCATGGTGTTCGCCAAGGACGCGGGGAAGAAGCCGCGCGAGCTTGCGGAGAAGTACGCTGAAGCGCTGCGCAGCGATGACCTCCTCGCCAGGGTCGACATCGCCGGGCCAGGATTCATCAATCTCACGCTGAAGCCGACCGCCTGGACGGGTGTACTACGCGAAGCGGTGCGCTTGGGATCGCAATACGGCAAGAACGACATTGGGCAGGGCGCGCCGGTCAACGTCGAGTATGTCTCGGCCAACCCGACCGGGCCCATGCATGTCGGCCACGGCCGTGGCGCGGTGTTCGGCGACGCGCTTGCGAACCTCCTCGAATTCACCGGCTTCAAAGTCACGCGCGAATATTACGTCAATGATGCGGGCGCGCAGGTCGATGTGCTCGCCCGCTCGGCCTATCTGCGCTACCGCGAGGCGCTCGGCGAGGACGCTGGCACCATCCCCGAGGGCCTTTATCCCGGTGAGTATCTAAAACCGGTCGGCGCGGCGCTCGCCGCCGGGCACGGTGATGCGCTGCGCAAGCGGTCCAAGAAGGATTGGCTGCCGATCGCGCGGCAAAAGGCCATCGAGATGATGATGGCCATGTTGCGCGACGATCTTGCTGCCATGAACATCACGCATGGGGTTTTCTTTTCCGAGCGTTCGCTGATCGAAGGCGGCGCTGATCGCGTGGCCGAGACGATCGATTGGCTGCGGCAGCACGGTTACGTCTACGAAGGGCGTCTGCCGCCGCCCAAAGGCGCGCTCCCCGATGATTGGGAGGACCGCGAGCAAACGCTCTTTCGCTCAACGGCTTTTGGCGATGACGTCGACCGTCCGCTGAAGAAATCGGACGGCTCCTACACCTACTTTGCGTCCGACATCGCCTACCACCGGTCCAAGCTTGAACGCGGTTTCGGCACGTTGATCGACGTGTGGGGCGCCGATCACGGCGGCTACATCAAGCGCATGCAGGCGGCAGTGGCGGCGTTAAGCGAGCGCAAGGCCGTGCTCGAGGTCAAACTGATCCAGCTTGTGAAGCTCCTGCGCCAGGGTGAGCCAGTGAAAATGTCGAAGCGGGCAGGGGAGTTCGTCACGCTTCGCGAGGTGGTGGATGAAGTCGGCCGCGACGCGGTTCGCTTCATGATGCTGTTCCGCAAAAACGACGCTCCGCTCGACTTCGATCTCGCCAAGGTCATCGAGCAATCGCGGGACAATCCGGTTTTTTACGTTCAATACGCCCACGCCCGGTGCCAGTCGGTGTTCCGCAACGCGCGGGAGGCATTTCCGGACCTGCCGACGGATGTCAACGAATTACTGGAAGGGGCGGATGTGACCGTCATTTCCGACCCGGCGGAGCTCGCTTTGGTGCGCCAGATCGCACTTTACCCTCGGGTCGTTGAGGCGGCCGCGGCTGCCCACGAGCCCCATAGAATTGCCTTTTATTTGTTCGACTTAGCGAGCGAGTTTCACGCCCTGTGGACACTGGGGAATACGAGGCCACATTTACGCTTCATTATGCAGAATGATCGACAAATGACGCTGGCTCGCCTTGTACTCGTCCAGGGCGCACGCACCGTGTTGGCGTCCGGGCTGGGGTTGCTTGGCGTCGGTGCACCGAACGAGATGCGATAACTGTCCACGTGCGGCCTCGCCAAGAGTCGAGGGCGGGACAGAATCACTTTAATGTCCGGAATCTCCGAAGCGGAGTTGCTCCTTTGGCTGACAACACCTTCCGTTCTCTTCGCGGCCGCCGAGTCCCTGCGTCCGAGCGCCCTGGCGCCCCGGCGCGCGACGCGAATGACCCGCTGGCGGAATTGGCCCGGCTGATCGGCCAGTCGGACCCTTACGCCGAACGCCAATCCGAAGCGAGAGAACGCCGGCCTGTGGCCGACGAGGTCGCGTCTTCCGGACGTGAGTGGGCTGAGGAGGATGAAGCCGAGCAAGCCTATGCCGCGGAGACGCGGTATGCCCAGCCGCCCGCGATGCCGCGTGCGACCCCGCTTCGGCAATATGCTCCGAAAAGCGAGGAACCGGAATATGGGCACGAGCCGCCCGCTGACGATCAGTATTTTTCCGGACCGAGCGGAAACAGCGGCTACCAGGACGGCGCCGATACCGAAGATTCGCGCCAGGAGCGGTCATCCGCGGCCGTTCGCCCGGTACCGACCTTCTTGACCGCCCCGCCGCACGACGACAGCGCGGAGTTTGCCGAACCGGAGCACGACGCCGGCGACGATTACGCGCCCGAGGGCTATTATCAGCCCAGCCAGCAGCAGCGCCGGCGTGGCGGTTTGGTTCTGGTCATGGCCGTGCTCGGCCTGGCGGTAGTGGGGACGGCTGGCGCCTTCGCCTACCGCACCACGTTCGGTGGATCGCTACTGCCGGCGCTGCCGCCCGTCATCAAGGCGAATACCTCGCCCAATAAGGTCATGCCCAATTCCGGCGAGATTCAGGGTGCCAATTCCGGCCAGGGCGGTGCCGCCAGCGCCTCGGCGGCTGAAAATGTCGTCTCGCGGGAAGAGGAGCCGATCAACATCGACCCGCCAAAGCCGGCGCCGAGGATCATCTCGACAATTCCCGTCACCAGCAATCAGGGTGCGGCTTTGCCGCCATCGGTCGTCGCCTCGGTTACGCCGATGCCCGGCTCGGCCGCGCCGGTTGGCGCGCCTTCGGCCAGTCCGGACTGGCCGTCCTCGCCAGCGATCGCAGCGCCGGTCGCTACCGCTCCGGCGCAATCCGGCCCACCGGTTAGCGCCGCAACGTCGCCGGGTCCGCCGGCCGAACCCAAAAAGATACGCACCGTCACCATCCGGCCCGATCAGGCCGGAGCCGCAGACGCTTCCGGCGCCCGCACCACAGCCCGTGGCGCGGCGGCGCGCGCGGGCGCGACGGATGGTAATGCGCCGCTGGCGCTCGTTCCGGGCGCAGGCGACGCGGCCGCGGCGGCTCCGCCGCGCGTCCGCAGGTCTCCCACGGCGGTTGCGAGCGCGACAACCGCAAGCGCCGCACCGAGCGAAACTTCCTCCGCTGGAGGTTATGCTGTGCAGGTTTCTTCGCAGCACAGCGAAACCGAAGCGCAATCGTCGTTCCAGGCGCTGCGGGCGAAATATCCAGATGTGCTCGGCAAGCGCGAGCCGATTATTCGCCGCGTGGATCTCGGCGCAAAGGGCGTCTATTACCGGGCGCTGGTCGGTCCGTTTGCTTCGGCGGATGAGGCCGCCGCCATGTGCAGCAGCCTCAAAGCTGCCGGCGGCAATTGCATCCCGCAGAAGAACTGAACCCGCTCGATTGACCGTCCGCAGCGCGAAGGCTAAGCGGCAGCCGCAATGCGCGCCTTTATCACCGGCGTTGGCGGTCTTGCGCTAACCGATCGCGAGCGCGCTTTTCTCCGTGAGGCGCAGCCGTGGGGATTCATCTTGTTCCGGCGCAACGTCGCTTCGCCGCAACAGCTGCGCGGTCTGATCGACGAGATGCGCGATGCGCTCGGCCGCCGCGCGCCGATCCTGATTGATCAGGAGGGTGGCCGCGTACAGCGCCTCGGACCGCCGCATTGGCCGGTTTATCCGCCGGGGGCTGCCTACGGAACGGCCTACGATCGAGATCGAGACCAGGGCCTTGCCGCGGCGCGGCTGGGCGCGCGCCTGATTGCCGCCGACCTTTTCGAGCTCGGCATTGACGTCGATTGCCTGCCGCTCGCCGATGTCCCAGTTCGCAATGCCGACCCGATTGTGGGAGACCGCGCTTACGGCAACGAGCCCGGCAAAGTCGCCGCTATCGCCAGAGCGATTGCCCAAGGGCTGGATGCGGGCGGCGTCCTGCCTGTCCTCAAGCACATTCCGGGTCACGGTCGCGCCGGCGTCGACAGCCACAAGAAGCTGCCCGTGGTTGAAGCCAAGCGGGCGGTGCTCGAAGCGACGGATTTTGCCGCATTCGTTCCGTTGGCGGACCTGCCGATGGCGATGACCGCCCACGTTGTGTTTACCGCCATCGATCCGCTCGCGCCGGCCACCGTTTCGGCAACTATAGTGCGGGAAGTGATTCGCGGTTCCATCGGCTTTGACGGCCTACTGATGAGCGACGACATATCAATGGAAGCGCTTTCCGGGGCGGTTGGCGAGCGCGCGCAAAATGCCATCGCGGCCGGTTGCGACGTTGTACTTCACTGCAACGGCGACATGAGCGAGATGACGGCCGTAGCCGCCGGTGTCCCGCACCTCGCCGGTGAAGCGGCGCGGCGGGCCGAGGCGGCGCTAGCGGCAAGAAAGACCCCGGCGCCGCTCGATATGGCGGAG
>DATNNI010000100.1:0-6714 GCA_035601915.1 Xanthobacteraceae bacterium | reverse complement strand
TCCGCGGCACGCTGAACGAGATGATCAAGCAGCAGATCGAACAGCGCAGCCGCTGATCTGGAGCAATATCGCCGTGCGCAAATGGTTCGTGGCCGCAGCGTTTATCCTCATCGCCACGTACGGGCGAGCGGCCCCGTCGTGGGCGCAGTCCGATTCCCTTCCCTCCTGGAACGAAGGCGCGGCGAAGAAGGCGATCGTCGATTTCATAAAAATCACGACCGACCCGGCGAGTCCCAAATTCATTCCGGACGAGGAGCGCATCGCCACCTTCGATCAGGACGGCACGCTGTGGGTTGAGCATCCCATGTATACGCAGGTGGTTTACTGCCTCGATCGCGTACCGGCTCTGGTCGCGCAAAAACCCGAACTCAAGAATGTTGAGCCCTTCAAGACTGTGCTGTCGGGCAACCAGGAAGCCATCGCCAAACTGCCGTTGCGCGACCTCGAGAAAATCCTCGCCGCCACTTTGAGCGGGATGTCGGTGGATGAATTTGAAAGCGAAGCGGCGAAATGGCTGGAGACTGCGCAACACCCGCGCTGGCACCGACCGTACACAGACTTGACCTATCAGCCGATGCTGGAAGTTCTGAACTTCATGCGCGGCAGCGGCTTTAAGACTTACATTGTCACCGGCGGCGGCCAGGATTTCGTGCGCGTCTATGCGCGTCGCGTTTACGGCATTCCCCCGGAACAGGTCGTCGGCACCGCGGGAGGTACGAAGTTCGGCTATGACAAGAGCGGCAGGCCGTTCCTTACCAAGGAGCCGCGGCTGCTGCTGAACGACGACAAGGCCGGCAAACCCGAAGGCATTCATCTCGTGATCGGCCGCCGTCCACACGCCGCATTCGGCAATTCGGACGGCGACCGGCAGATGCTGGAATATACCGGCGCCGGTGACGGCGCCCGGCTGATGATGCTGGTGCTGCACGACGATGCGCCGCGCGAATATGCCTACGGCCCGGCCTTGGGCCTGCCCGCAAGCAAGGTCGGCACCTTTTCGCCCGCGCTCTATGACGAAGCCAAGAACAAGGGCTGGGATGTCATCAGCATGAAGAAGGACTGGAGGGTGGTTTTTCCGTTTGAGGCTCAATCAGACCGGCGCGCGCTATCCCATTCCGGGGAGTGATCATGACAACCAAGCTGGCGATCATGGCTTTTACGGCTTGCGTCATGGTGAACGGCGACGCGTTCGCGCAATCGCCGGCGGGCGACCTTAAGCCGGTCACGGTTGACAATTTTGCCCGCGCGGAATCTGACGTCTACATGGGCAATCTGGTCAAAGATGCCGACGGCCTAGGAAAGCTCGGACACCACCGCGAACCCGCGGCGATCGACCATCAGACCATCATCCGGCTTAATCGCGATACGCTTTATTCGTTCGCGGTTTTTGACCTCGACGCTGGGCCGGTCACGATCACCATGCCCGATGCCGGCAATCGCTTCATGTCGCTTCAGGTCATCGACGAGGATCACTACGTGCCCGGGGTCTATTACGGACCCGGTTCTCGTCGGCTCACGCGTGAGGCTGTCGGCACGCGCTACGCCGTGGCGGGGATACGCACGCTGGTCGATCCGGCGGACCCGAACGACCTCGCCAAAGTCCATGCGTTGCAAGACGCGATCAAAGTCAGCCAAAGCAATCCGGGCACGTTCGAGGTCCCGAACTGGGATCCTGAGAGCCAAAAGGAAATCCGCCAAGCTTTATTGACGCTCGCCGCTCATTCGGACGGATTCAGCCACGCCTTCGGCACCAAAGATGAGGTCGATCCGATTAAGCATCTGATCGGCACCGCGGCCGGTTGGGGCGGCAATCCCGACAAGGATGCCATCTATATGGGCGCCGTGCCGGCCAAGAATGACGGCAAGACGGTTTATAAGCTCAAGGTCGGCGACGTGCCGGTTGATGCCTTTTGGTCGGTCACGGTCTACAACGCCGCCGGCTATTTCGAGAAGAACCAATACGACGCCTATTCGCTGAACAGCATCACCGCGAAAAAGAGCCCTGACGGTGCTGTCGATATTCAGTTCGGCGGTTGCGACGGCAAGATCCCCAATTGCCTGCCGATCATATCGGGCTGGAATTACACCGTGCGGCTCTACCGCCCCCGCGCCGAAATTTTGAACGGCACATGGAAATTCCCGGAGGCGCAACCCGTCAACTGAGACGACGAATATGAGCAGCCTCGACCCGCCGCGGTCATAGACCTCTAGCTGACGCGAGCAAGCGCAAGGCGTTGTCACGGCAGATTGCGATTCTCAATCACGTCAATCCCCACTAGCATAGCCATTGAGTCACCGATTCGCGCCTGAGCGTCTTCGCGGAGCGCGGCGATGAAGCAGACAACTCCAGCCGACACCATAATACGTGACGAGAGAGCGCAACGCCTCTTTCGGACACTCGCCGCGGCATTGCTTGCCGCAACGGGATTTGGCGCCGCAGCGAGTTACGCGTTGGCCGACGAAGGCGGTATCGGCTTCTGGCTTCCCGGCGAGTTCGGCAGCCTCGCAGCGGCGCCGCAGGTGCCCGGATGGTCGTTGGGACTTATCAACTATTACACGTCGCTGAGCGCAGCCGGCAGCGTCGCCGCCGCGCGCGAGGTCACGATCGGCAAGCTCAATCCCACCGTCAACGTCAACCTCAATGTGAATTTGGCCGCGCACTCCGATCTCGTGCTGGCGTCGCCGACTTACGTGTTTGCGACTCCGGTACTCGGCGGCCAGCTCGCGGTAAGCCTCGGGGAGGCCGTCGGCTACAGCAGCGGTAACATCAACGGCACGCTGACTGTCAATGCCGGTCCTTTCACAGCCACGCGGCAAGCCGAAATCAGCGACGCGCGCGGCGGTTTCAGCGACATGTTTCCGCAAGCCTCACTGCGCTGGAATTCAGGCGTCAACAACTGGATGATCTACGCCATGGGCGACCTGCCCGTCGGCACTTACGATTCGAGCCGCCTTGCCAATCTCGGTATCGGCCATGGCGCGCTCGACGGCGGCGCCGCTTACACTTATCTCGATCCCAAGACCGGACACGAATTCTCCGTCATCACCGGCTTAACCGGCAACTTCACCAATCCGAGCACCGGCTATACCAACGGCATCGACTGGCATGTCGACTGGGCCGCTTCACAGTTCGTCACCAAGACCATCCTGGTCGGCGCCGTTGGCTATTTCTATCAACAGATAACGCCGGACAGCGGCGCTGCAGCGTTTCTGGGAACGAATGAATCCCGCGTGGCCGGGATCGGTCCGCAGGTTGGCTTCATCATCCCGGCCGGTTCCATGCAGGCTTATCTGAACCTGAAGGGATATTGGGAATTCGCGGCGGAGAATCGGCCGTCGGGCTGGAATGCCTGGGTAACACTCGCCTTCTCGCCGAGCGCTCCGGCGAGCGCGCCGCCGGCGATCGCGAAGTGAGGGAATTGCGCCGCATCGCCGCCGCGATCTTGGCCGGCTTGGTCACTCTGACGCCAGGCACGGCAATGTCGCAGCAATCAAGCACGCCGGATCAGAGGCCGAACACCGGTCAGGACGTCTTCGAACCGCCGCAAAACCTTTTCCAGGTGCTGTACGGCTACCAGACCAAGCCCGGCAGCGGCGCGGCGCTGGGCTCGCTCGCCACCACCACGACCGACACGACGAATCTGCGTTTCGATCACCGCATGGAGTTGTCGGCACAATCGCTGATCGTGCTGCGCGGCGACCTGCCGCTCGTCATAACGAATCCGGTTTCCACCGGTAACCCGAACGGCAACGACCTTGGCGGCCTCGGCGACGCCGACGTCCAAGCTATCTACGCCTACAATTTCGATTCACGCTGGGCCGGCGGCTTCGGCGCGCGGCTGATCGCGCCGACCGGCGGCGATACCCTTGGCAGCGGCAAATGGCAAATCATGCCGATTGCCGGTTTTCGCTACGGACTGCCGGACATGCTGTCCGGCAGTTATCTCGAGCCGTTCGCAAGATACGACGTGAGCTTCGCCGGCGATCCGGCCAAACGAAACATTAGCAATCTGCAATTGGCGCCGTACCTCAATCTAGGACTCCCCGACGATTGGTTCGTCGCGTTCTTTCCCAGCGCGGATATAAGAGTGAATTTCGGCGATCCGGTCACCGGTCAAACCGGGCGGCTCTTTTTGCCGCTCGACGCCAGGGTCGGGCGCAGCCTCACGGATCACATTTCCCTATCGCTTGAAATCGGCGTACCCATCATCAAGGACTACCCGGTCTACAATTTCAAAGCCCAAGTCCGGTTGAACGTGACCTATTGACCGCATAAAACGAAGCTAGTGGAGCCAAGGCAGCGATGAACCTGCAGACGAACCAATTTCCCTGGCCGACCGCGCCCGATCTGTCGCGGCGCGAGGTTGATCCCATCGTCCTGCAAATCGTCGAAGGCACGCTCAACTCCATCGAGGCGGAGATCGAATATGCCATCGAGCGCACCGCGCGCTCGCCGATGATCCGCGAAGCGCACGATTACCGCGTCGGCCTGTTCGACCGCTATTGCCGAAAGCTCACCGGCCGCTCCTACTCGGCGATGCCGAATGCCGTGGTGCGCGATTTCCCGCCCGAGACCATGCGGCCCGGTGACGTGTTTCTGATGAACGACACTTATCTGACCGAGGGCTCGATCGGGCACTTGCCCGATCTGTGCTCGACGGTGCCGGTGTTTCACGACGGCGAAGTCGTCGCCTATATCCAGGCGTTCGGCCACCATGACGACATCGGCGGGCGCGTGCCGGGCTCCATGCCCGGCACCGCGACGACGGTGTTCGAGGAAGGCCTCGCGGTGCCGCCGGTCAAATTCTATGTCGCCGGCGTGCGCAACGATGCGGTCTTTACTATCGTCAAGCGCAACACCCGCGTGCCCGAGACGCTCGCCGCCGATCTCGACAGCGAAGTGCAAGCCTGCCTGATGGGCGCGCGCCGCATGGCGGAACTGTTCGCGCGCCTCGGCCGCGAGACGGTCGAAGCCTGTTTCCAGGCAATCCTCGACACCTGCCGCGATACCTTCCGCGACGAGTTGTTGCCGAAAATCGCCGACGGCGAATACCGCTGGGAAGATTACGTCGAGCACGACGGCGTCACCGATCCGAAGCTACATAAGCTCGCGCTGACGCTGATCAAAAAGGGCGACCGCATCACGCTCGACTTCACCGGCACCGATCCGCAATCCGACGGGCCGATCAACTGGCCGGCCGACTATGCCGGCGGCGCCTTTTTGATCAAATGGATCGCGCCGATCCTGCGCAACCTCGCCGACACGCCGGAGCGCGCCGCGGAAATTCACGTCAACGAAGGCGTCTGCGAAGTCTTCGACGTGGTGTTTCCGCCGAAGGGCACGCTGATTACGCCGGAATGGCCGGCGGCGACCAACGCGCGCTCCTTCGTGCTGCTGCGCTGCCTCGGCCTTCTGGCGGGAGTGGTGGCGCAAGCCGCCGAAGGCCGCATGCCGGCCGATCAGGAGACCATCCGCTACACCGGCTTTTACGGCGCCGACAAAAACGGCACGCCGTTTCTCTCGCGCGAAGTTTTGGGCGGCGGCTCCGGCGGGCGCTATTACGCCGACGGCAGCGACGCCATCCACATCGTGCCCGACTCGCGCAACCAGCCGGCCGAATTCACTGAGACCCGCTTTCCGCTGCTGGTGGAGAAACTCGCATTGCGCACCGATTCCGGCGGCGTCGGCAAGCGCCGCGGTGGCCTCGGCTACGACAAGCATTACCGCGCGCTGGTCGATTGCCGCACCATCGTTACCGCCGACCGGGTGCGCCTCGGCTGCTATGGCTTAAACGGCGGCAAGGCCGGCACGCCGTTCTGCGTCACCGTCGATGCGGACGGCACAGGTCCGCACGATCTCGGCGGCCTGGTCGATGGCGAGCCGGTGCGTGCCGGCGAGATTGTCCGCGTCGTCACCACCGGCGGCGGTGGCTGGGGCGATCCGCTCGAACGTGAACCGGAATTGGTCCAGCGCGACGCCATCGACGGCAAGGTCTCGCCCGAAGCGGCGCGCGAGCATTACGGCGTGGTGTTGCTCGCGGCCGCCGACGGTTTGTTCGATATCGAGGCGCCGGCAACCGCGGCGCTGCGCGCCAATCTCAGAGAGCAACGCAAAGCTGCGCCAGCGATGATCGACCGTGGCGCGGGCTTCGACAAAATGCTGCACGGTGAAGTCAAACCGTGGGTGCGGTCGGGCTGAATTCCGAGCGTCATCGCCGGGCTTGACCCGGCAATCCATTCTGCGATTGAACGTGCACTAGTCGTTGGGGCTTTGATATCGACGCTTCCACATGGATGCGCGGATCAAGTCCGCGCATGACGAGAGCTTTTTTATTGTTGGAACCAGCGAAGGTTGAAGGCAATGGCCATTGAAGTCGCCAAGGTGGAATTAAAGAACGTGCAGGACGCCTCGGGCATGGAAGCGGCGATCAAGAAGGGCCAGTTCAAGGCCGATGAAGTGATCGCCGTCATCGGCAAGACCGAAGGCAATGGCGGCGTCAACGATTTCACCCGCATCCTCGCCGACCAGGCGTTCCGCAAGGTGCTGATGAAGCACGGACGGCGCTCGGAATCGCAGGTCGGACAAATTCCGATGGTTTGGTCCGGCGGTTGCGATGGCATCATCACTCCGCACGCCACAATATTCGCACGCATCGAAGCGACCGGTCCGGCGTCGAAGTCGCGCCTTGCCATCGGTACGGCGATGAGCGCGGA
>DATNNI010000099.1:0-3140 GCA_035601915.1 Xanthobacteraceae bacterium | reverse complement strand
GACGTCGCCGCGTCGCAAGAGATCAGGCAGATCGCGGATGGCGCGATCCTCGCATGCTGGTCGGGCGTGCGGCCGCACGACCAGAAGCCGCCCCGCATCGCGCGGTTTTACCGGCCGCAGCGCTATCCGGTCCTCCGGCAGCGCGAAATCGAAAAGATCTGTGCGCATCTAAAAGGGATTATAGCCGTCGTCATTGCGAGGAGCGAAGCGACGAAGCAAGCCGGACTTGGGTCGAGCGATCCTGGATTGCTTCGCTCCGCTCGCAATGACGCAATGGCTTATTTTTCGGGCTCGATCGTCCGCTCATCGACGAAGCGAATCGCGATCGGCCGCCCGGCCACTGCACCGCCCATGGCGTCGGTGAAATGCAGCGGCGTGCAGCGTTTGAGCGCCTGGTCAATGGCGTCGCGATACTTGTCGCGCACCTCCGCAGGGGCGTCGTGGCTTGCATAAGTCATGCGCGGCGGCGCGATCATTTCGCCGTCGCGCCGAAATGCGAAACGAATGGTGTATTCCATGCCGTGCCGAGCCTCGTCCTTTGGCGGCGGCTTCCAGCAGGCCCGGAGCGCGACGAACATGTCGCGGATGCTATTCAGCTCGCGATCCTCCGAACTGTTGCTTTCGTTGTTTTCGTCTGCGCTTTTCTGTTCGGCTTGCGTGCCGTCGCGCAGATTATCGGGCCTATCCTCATCGGTCGAAACGATTGTGAGCCGCAGCGTCTCGCCAAGCGGCGGCGCGTAGTACGGAAAACAAGGGCCGCGATGAAATACGCCGCAGAACGACGGATGGCAGGGATGCCCGCTCAGGACGCTGCACGGGGCTCGCGCCGGCGGCACGTGATTAAGGGCGGACGGAAAGGCCGTCGAAGCAAAACCGGCAAGCCCGACCGCCGCCAAAGCCAGCACGGGCGCTACCGCCCGCGCGCGCATGGCGCGGTTATTTTGCGTCGGCAGCCACCTGCATTTTGGTGATGCGGTCGGGATCGCTCGGCGGTTCCCCCTTCTTAAGCTTGTCGACAACGTCCATGCCTTTGACCACCTCGCCGACCACCGTGTACTGGCCGTTGAGGAAAGACCCGTCGGCGAACATGATGAAAAACTGGCTGTTGGCCGAATTGGGATTGCTGGTCCGCGCCATGCCGACAATGCCGCGCTTGAATTCCTTCTTGGAGAACTCGGAGTTCAAATTCGGATATTTCGAGCCGCCGGTACCGTTGCCGTATTGGCCATCGCCGGTCTGCGCCATGAAGCCATCGATGACGCGATGGAACGGCACGTTGTCGTAGAAACCGTCACGCGCGAGCTGTTTCATCCGCTCGGCGTGTTTCGGCGCGATGTCGTTGAAGAGTTTGATGATCACCCGGCCGTGCTTGGTGTCGAGATACAGCGTATTTTGCGGATCGAGTCCGGCGGGCAGCGGGTCTGCGGAAGCTTGTGCGGCACACATGATGGCGAACAGTACGGCAAGAAGGCGGGTCATGTCATCTCCCGTGTGAATCGTTCAGGACTTTTCGCTCAGGCCTTGTGGTTTATTTCTTGGCCAATTTCTTCTTCAACCGCGCAGCGACCGCAGCCGGTACGAACGCCGAAACGTCCCCGCCCATCCCGGCGATTTGCCGCACCAACGTGGCGGTGATCGGGCGAACTTCGGGCGAAGCCGGAAGAAACAGCGTCTGCACTTCGGGCGCCATGACCGCGTTCATGCCGGCCATCTGCATTTCGTAATCGAAGTCCGCGGAGTCGCGCAGGCCCCGGATCAGTATGGTCGCCCCGGCGCGTCGCGCGGCCGTTACGACGAGATCGGCGAAGGTGGTGCAGGTGATTTCGCAGCCCGCCTTTCGCCCGATCGGCGCGCAGATCTCTTCGAGCATGGCGACCCGTTCATCGGCCGAAAATAGCGGGGTCTTGCCCGGATGGACGCCCACGGCCAGAACGAGCCGATCGGCAAGGCGGACGGCGCTTGCAACCACGTCGAGATGACCGTTGGTGATCGGATCGAAGGACCCGGCGAAAAGGGCGACGCGCGGCATGGTCCGGGTTTAACTGCCGCTCCTTTCGCCCGCAAGGCGGTTCTCAAGCGTACAGACCGGCCATGGCGCGCCCGACTAGGTTAGCAATTCTCCATATAGATCAGAGCATTAAGCCGAGTGCAGACTGCGCGCATAAAGCCGCAAAGTGTGATTCTCATCAAGGAAACCCGCGCCCATCCCGAATAATTTCGAATCCAGATCGAACCGCAGCCCGACAAAAACGTTCGAATAACAGCCTCACAAGGGCGCGGCACAAAGGGATGGGTGTCATGCTCAGAACAGTTTACGCCATAGTCGCAGCGGCGATTGTTTCCGCCGCTTTCCTGGCCTTCCTCAGCCTCTCAATGAACCTTGAGGCAAACGCTCATGCGCCCGGCGTAAAGGGCGACCGGGCCGATATGCGGCCGCTTGCCGCGAATTGCTCGCAGCACGCTTGGCCGTATTTCGAAGCCTCCTGCCTTCGCGATACAAGCAAGCCCTTCGGCCAAACCCGGGATGTGCGCTTGATTTCGACCGACCGGATTACGCTCGTGGCCGGCAACTAACGCCAGCCCGGCCCAAGCACGTTTCATACGGGCGGAAATTGCGCTAAGAGCCGGGCGGGAAGCGCCGGCTCAAATGATCGTCCTGATCGACAATTACGACAGCTTTACCTTCAACCTGGTCCATTATTTTGGTGAACTGGGTGAGGAGGTGCGCGTCCATCGCAACGACAAGATCGCAAGCGCCGCCGTGTTGGCCGCCGAGCCCGACGCCATTGTGCTATCGCCTGGTCCCTGCACGCCGAAAGAGGCCGGCATTTGCCTCGATCTCATCAAGGCTGCCGGCGGCAACATTCCTATTCTCGGCGTCTGCCTCGGCCACCAAGCGATCGGCGAGGCGTTTGGCGGCAAGGTCGTGCGCGCGCCCAGGCCGGTCCACGGCAAGCTTTCCGAAATCCGTCACGACGGCAGCGGGATTTTTCGCGGCATCAATGCGCCGTTCAAAGCCACGCGTTATCATTCTCTCGTGGTTGAGCGCGAAAGCTTGCCGTCCGAGCTCGCTGCGACCGCGGATACCGACGACGGAATCATCATGGGGCTTGCCCACAAGCGGTTTCCTGTTCACGGCG
>DATNNI010000098.1:0-5682 GCA_035601915.1 Xanthobacteraceae bacterium | reverse complement strand
GGACGGCTTTACGGCCCAGGCACATGGTATGCGGCAGCGAGCGGCAAAGGGCCGCTTCACGTCGATGCGGCGGCCTACGCAGCGCTACTTGCCGTGACCCGCGGCGCGGCGGGTATTTACAACATTGCCGAGGATGACGGTGCGGTAGCGATCGAAAAGGCTAGCCGCGAATTGGGCTTCGACCCCGGATTTCGACTTAAGGCTTAACCGGCGGCGCGAACGGCTTACTGAGAAAGCGCGAGCCTTTCAGCCCGTAGCGCCATGGTCGGTCGGCGGCCTTGGTGATGCCGATACGCGGCCCGGTCACCACCTCGACGTCGTCCGTCCTCGCAAACAGCTCAAACGGCGCCTTATCGAGCGCAAATCCGTTCTGTTTATGGGTGATCCCGAGCGCTTGGCAGAGCCGGCCCGGTCCCGAGCAAAGCAGGCGATCGTCGAGCGCGCCGCGGCGGCGGCGCATTGCTCCCAAGCCGGCGGTCGGCTCAAGCGCGCGGATCAAAACGGCGCTAGCCGAGCCTTTTGGTTCGCACACGAAGTTCAAACACCAGTGAATCCCGTAGGAAAGATAGACATAGGCGTAGCCCGGTGGCCCAAACATGATGGCGTTGCGCTCGGTTGGACCGCGAAAGCTGTGCGCTGCGGGATCGGTATGACGATAGGCCTCCAGCTCGACGATGCGGCCGCCGACGCCTTTGAACAAAAGTGTTGCCCCGATTAGCTCAGGCGCCACTTCAAGAACGCCGCGGCCAAAAAAGCTTCGCTTCAGTCGTCTAACCATGGGCTCCATGGTCGCATGGCGGAACGGTCGTTGTGAATCGCCAGTTAACAAGTGTGTCTTTTGAGACAAAATCTGTGGCTCCGCTGCAACAGCCGCAGAAGATTCACGTCGTGAGCACGGCAGGTCATGGGTGCGCCGTTTTTTGGCCATAGGGTTTTTCGAAATCAAGGAAGACGGATTGCGGTTTATTTGACACACCGCAGCGAGCGTCGCGGCGAAGGTCGAGATTGCTGGGGCGAGGGGGCCACACTTAGGGCCCGCAAGCGTACAAATGGATGCCAAGACCGATCTGAAATCGAGGCTACCGAGCCGGCACGCCACGGAAGGGCCGGAGCGGGCGCCGCACCGCGCCTTCTATTATGCGATGGGCCTGACCAAAGAGCAGATCCACCAGCCATTCGTCGGGGTGGCAACCTGCTGGAACGAAGCGGCACCCTGCAACATCGCCCTCATGCGGCAAGCCCAGGCGGTAAAGCTTGGGGTCGCGTCGGTCGGCGCCACCGCCCGCGAGTTCTGCACCATCACCGTTACCGACGGCATCGCCATGGGGCACGCGGGCATGAAGGCCTCGCTGCCGTCCCGTGAAGTCATCGCCGATTCGATCGAATTGACCGTCCGCGGCCACTCCTACGACGCCCTGATCGGGGTCGCCGGTTGTGACAAGTCGCAGCCGGGCATGATGATGGCCATGTGCCGGCTCAACGTGCCTTCGATCTTCATTTACGGCGGCTCGATCCTGCCCGGCACCTTCAAGGGCAAACCGGTCACCATCCAGGACGTCTACGAGGCGGTCGGGCGGCATTCGATCGGCGGGATGTCGGATACCGATCTGGATGTGCTGGAGCAGAACGCCTGCCCGTCAGCCGGCGCCTGCGGCGCGCAATTCACCGCCAACACCATGGCGACGATCTCGGAAGCCATGGGCCTTGCGCTGCCGTATTCGGCCGGCGCGCCGGCGCCGTACGAAATCCGCGACAAGTTTTGCGTGCTCGCCGGCGAGATGATCATGGACCTGATCGTCAAGAACATTCGTCCGCGCGACATCGTCACCCGCGAGGCTTTGGAGAATGCCGCCGCCGTGGTCGCGGCGACCGGTGGGTCGACCAATGCTGCGCTGCACCTTCCCGCTATAGCTAATGAGTGCGGCATCAAATTCGATCTCTTTGACGTCGCCGAAATCTTCAAAAGGACGCCCTATATCGCGGATTTGAAACCGTCCGGCCGTTATGTCGCCAAAGACATGTTCGAAGCTGGCGGGGTGCCGCTGCTGCTGAAGACGCTGCTCGACCATGGCTTCCTTCATGGCGACTGTCTGACCGTCACCGGCCGCACGCTGGCGCAGAATCTCAAGTCGGTGAAGTGGAATGAAGACCAGGATGTCGTTCGGCCGGCCGACAGGCCGCTGTCGCCGACCGGCGGTGTTGTTGGTCTTCGCGGCAATCTCGCTCCCGAGGGTGCGATCGTGAAGGTCGCCGGTATGGAGCGCTTGCACTTTTCCGGGCCGGCCCGCTGCTTCGACGGCGAGGAGGCCTGTTTCGAGGCGGTGAAGAACCGAACATACCGCGAAGGCGACGTGCTCGTTATCCGCTACGAGGGGCCCAAGGGCGGCCCCGGAATGCGCGAAATGCTCGCCACCACCGCCGCCCTTTATGGCCAGGGCATGGGTAACAAAGTCGCCCTTGTCACCGACGGCCGTTTCTCCGGCGCTACGCGCGGCTTTTGTATCGGCCATGTCGGACCTGAAGCCGCGGTCGGCGGTCCTATTGGGCTCATCCGCGACGGCGATATCATCGAGATCGACGCGGAAAAGGGCACGCTCGAAGTCAAGTTGAGTAAGGCAGAACTCGATCAGCGCGCGCGAGATTGGAAGGCGCGCGCCGAGGAATACACCTCCGGCTATTTATGGAAATACGCCCAGCAGGTCGGGCCGGCGCGAGATGGCGCCGTGACCCATCCGGGCGCGACCGTCGAGAAAGAATGCTATGCGGACGTCTAAATATTTGCGCGGCGCCCTCTCGAGCGGCGCTCTGGTCCTGGTAGTCTGTGGGCTTGGGATCCTCAGGCCGGCGACCGCCTTTGACGGAACAGCCACGCCCTTGCTCGCGCCGGCCGACGCGCTCCACGCCCCGACCGCAGCGCCGGAGACGGCCGACCGGTCCAAAACCCTTACCGCTCTCGAATATGCGGCCGACCAAGGGCATCTCGCCGCTCAGTGGAAAATGGGCCGGATGTATGCGGCCGGCGACGGCGTGGCCCGCGACGACAAGCGCGCCTTCGTTTATTTCAGCCAGATCGCCAACACGCACCCCGAAGAGCCGCCGGGCACCGCGGAAGCGCGCATCGTCGCCAATGCGTTCGTGGCGCTCGGAAATTACTATCTGACCGGCATTCCCAATTCGACCGTGTTGCCGAATGCTGTGCGCGCGCGCGAAATGTTCGCCTATGCCGCCTCGTATTTTGGCGATGCCGACGCGCAATACCAGCTTGGACGGCTCTATCTCGAAGGCACGCCGAGCGAGCCGCACCAGGCGGCGCGCTGGTTCCAGCTCGCCGCCACCAAGGGCGATTGCCGCGCCGAAGCCGCGCTCGGCGATATGTTGTTTCAGGGCAAGCGCATTCCGCGCCAAGCCGCACGAGGCCTGATGTGGCTCACGCTCAGCAAGGACTGCGCGGGTCCGGAAGAGACGTGGATCAAGCCGCTGGTCGACGGCGCGTTTCACCGCGCCAGCGATGACGACCGGGCGTTGGCGCTGGTTTATCTGGAAGATTGGCTTAAAGGCCGCCGCGACTAAGGCGAGCCCGACCGGCAAAGCGCGGACTTCACAGCCTATAGGCTGTGCGAAAGCCACCCCAATGCTTCCCGAAAATGCGGATTGGCGCATCGACTTCGCGCATCATGATGGTGACCCCGTTCCCCATGTCGCGCGGATAGACCTGAATGATGTAGGGGCGGACGTTGCGTGCGGCGGTGAGGCCAGCCCGGTCATCGAAGATTCGCCGATTGCGCGAGTGCGCGATGTTCCAAGCAATCTCGCCCGGCCGCTGCGGCAGCGAATATACGCGATTGTGGACCGGCAGATAGCCGTTGCGGTCGACTGTTGCGCAAAACACCATGCGCGGGTCGCCAGCCAGCAAAGGCTCCTGGATTGACGGTAGGATTTCTTCCAAGGATTCAAGGAATCGGGTGCGGTGTTGAACGGGATCGGTGGCGTCGATAGGGATGTAGTCATTGTCGAAAAGGTCTTGTTGAGTAAGTTTCCCTTGTTCGACCAGTTGCTCGAGCATGCGCGAGATTTCATTCGCTACGTCAACAGCGCGCGAAATGATCTCGCGGTTCTCCTCGCGAATCGAAGCGAGCTTGCGCTCCAGCTTCGCCAAAACAGCGGAATTCATTTCGATAAACTGCAGATGCAACCCGAGCGGCGATCGGGCGGCGACCCGAACGCGGGTCTCGCCGATGCCATCGAGCTTGGCCCGCATCGTGGTGCCGGCGGCGATCGCGTCCTCGTTGGCGAGAGGAACAAGAGCACCGCCTTCTGATAAATCCGCGGTTCGGCCGGCAAAGGTCTGGGCCTCGGCGTGAAGCTCCACACCGATCTCGCAAGGCAACCGGTCATGTCGTCGGCGATCACCTGCCTCGCTTTGGCGCAAGAAGATGGTCACACGCATCCTCAGCTTCTCGGCAAGGCCTATGACTTGCTTTCCACGTTCTTCGACCGACTTGCCGCGGGCGTTGGCACGCGCCGCGGCATCGCGGATTTCGGCTGCGCCGGCGGTAACGGAATCGGCAAATCGCAGCGTTTCGGCGGCGCTGCGCGCAACACCTGAAGTCGCGTCGTTTTGTTGTCCGACGGCCGTCGCCACCTCGCCGAAGAGCGGCCGTAAAACCTGAATGACCTGCGCGATCCGCTGCACCGCCTCGAAGCAGCCAGCGGCGTCGTTCTGCAGCACATCGATCTTCTGGGTGATTTGCTCGGTCGCCTTACGCGTCTCTTCGGACAGCTTCTTGACCTCGGACGCGACCACGGCGAATCCACGGCCGGCCTCCCCGGCGCGCGCGGCTTCGATCGTTGCGTTGAGCGCGAGCAAATTTGTTTGCCGGGCGACGGTCGAGATCATGCTCGTGACCTGGCCGATTTCCATCGACGATTTCTTTAGTCCCTCAACGCCGCGGCCGGCCAATTCCGCTGACGCACTGGCCTCGTCCGCGAGCTTGTCGGCCCGGTGGACCTGGTGGCCGATATTCTCGGAGGAAAGCGCCAACTCTTCGATAGCCGCTGCAAATTGAGTGAGGTCGCGGGCGGCGCTGCCGGCTTGTGAAAGGAGGCTATCGGTCTTCGACGTGATTCTGTCGGACGCGGTCGCGGAATCTTCCGCTTCGCGGCAAACCAGCGCGCAGGCGCGATGGACGTCGCCGATCAGTGCACTCAAGTCGGCTTCGAGAAGACTAATAGTCTCGCGAATGCTGCTGGGTTGCAGCGTCCGCGGGTGGTCGGCTTGGGGTTCGGAGGTCGGCGGCTCGGGCGACGCCTGCGGCGTCCCTGGCGCTTTACCAATGCGTTCCGTGCGGCGGAAAGGCAGCATTGGTCAAAGACTTAAGCCCTGAGAGGTTTGCTACTGTGAGGGCACGTGGTGAATTTTCAATTAACGCGAGCGGTGGGCGGCCTAATGCCGATTGGCCGCCTCGATTGACAGATCGAGCCAAACCGGCACGTGATCCGAAGGCTTTTCCCAACTCCGTACGTGGCGATCGATTCCGACTTCGCTGAGACGGTCGGCGGCTTGCGGCGACAGCAGCAAGTGGTCAATACGAATGCCGTTGTTCTTCTGCCACGCGCCGGCCTGGTAATCCCAGAATGTGTAAACGCCTGCGGCGTCGCTCGTCGCGCGCACGGCGTCCGTCA
>DATNNI010000097.1:0-2206 GCA_035601915.1 Xanthobacteraceae bacterium | reverse complement strand
GGGGGTCCGCGTAACACTCGCCGTAACGGCTTCGCTTATCGTCCTCGGCGCACTGAGTTACGCGCTCATTCGTTTTGCTGAAATGCCCTAGCGGCGCGGCGGTGAGACATACGCGCCCTTGCGCTAAGTTTTCACTCTGAGACTCGCAGCCGCAACGTCACCATCGGTGACGTAGTGATTGACGCGCTCACCTGGCAGTTGCTGACCGGCCTTGTATAATTTCATCCCCTCGATAACCCCACTCTTCCTCAATTCGCTGACGATGTAGTCACGCTCCACGTTGGTGTCCGAAGCCGTGGCGTGGGTGATCTGGAAGGTAAGCCGCGTTAAGGAGATGCCGGTGTCTCTGGTGCCGGCTCCGATCCAGTGGACGCATGCGGCCTCAGGCGGCCGATCGGTGTTGAGCCAAAAACTGGGATTTCCAAGATCATCCTCGGGATAGCTGAGGCTCAACGCCCAGAATCGAATGTGATGCCGCTTGCGCGGGCTGTTATCGATCGCTTTCTGAAAACCGATGTCCTGCCCGCGCCCAAAAAGAAAAAGCGTGCTGAACGGGGCTGTCGCATAGGGAGAGTTGAACACGAAGGCGTAAATCATGCGCAGCGAGCTGGTAATGCCGAGGCGATCCGCTTCTTCCCAGCCGCCGAGCGTGAAGGCGGCGCGGAGCTCCGCCAGCGTGCCCGTGAGCACCAGATTAACCGGGTCGCCGGGGAATCCATCGCCGGTCATGGTGAAAGAAGGCACGTGCCGACGCTGGAGAATTTTGAGGCCAAAGCGGACGATGCGCGGCAGGAGAATATAGGCCGCAACCGCGTACGTGACGGCGAGCGCCAACACCGTTGGTAGCCGGCTATCCGTGATTTGAAAGACGAAAACGATCAGCCAGACGGTCAGAATGCCTAGCCCGAGCACGACTGTGCGGCGCACCAGGCGATTCAATAATCTCACCATTTGGCACCGCGGCAGGTCATCTGTATCTCGAAGCCCGACGGATCCCCAATATCGGGCTTCAGACGTTAACGCCCTCGGCTAATCACTCTTTCTTTTCGTAGGAGTAGGCGCGTGACGGCATTCCGGCGCGGGCTGGCGCGCCGGAAACCAAGCGTAAGCGTTACTTGCCGGCCTGTGGCGCAGGTGCCGGCGTCTGGCCCGGAGGCGGCGCGGCCGGCGAGCTTGGAGCGCCTTGCTGGCCTTCGAGTTTCTTGCGCGCTTCGTCGGCGCGGCGCTGCAACTCTTCCTGCAGCTTACGCTGTTGCTCCTCGAACACCTTGGGATCGGTCGGCGCGCCATCGTAAGCCTTCGCGAAATCGCCGAGCGGCATGGTCAGGCTGATCGGTTGTCCGGTGGCGTTGATGGCTTGCAGAACCAGCCCCTGCCCTTTCTTCAGCTTGCCGATCATGTCGGCATTGGCTTCGTAGTCCGCCATGCAGCCGTTGGTGAAGCAGATCACGTACGGCGCCGTCATCGGCTGGTTCTGATCGACAATGACGCGCGTGCCGTGGACGAGCTGCATGCCGAGCGGCAAGGTGACACGCAAAATTTTCCGTTCCTGGCCTTCCGGTTCGATGAGAACGGCGGCCGCAACCGGTTGGCCGGACTCGACGCGCGCGTCTTTGCCGGTGAAACAAACTTGTTTGGCATTTGGATCGGCCGGCTGTCCCGGCTGGCCTTTCAAGCAGAACTTGGTCCACGGCGAATAGATCAACTGGACCTGTCCGTTCTGGCCTTGCGGGGCGGGTTGCCCGGGCTGCCCCGGCGGAGTTCCCGGTGCCGGTTGGGTCTGTTGCGCCTGTGCTGGCGGCGCTTCCGCGGGCGCAGCGGGTGCGGCTTGTTGCTCCTCGGGTTTCGGTTTGGCAGCCTTTTTTGCCGGCTTTGGCTTGGCGGGCGCGGTGGCCGCCGGAGCGTTATCCGGTTGCTGCGCCCACGAGGGCGATCCCGTGGCGATGCCAAAGGCGAGCGCGAGCGGCACAATGGCCATGACCTTCGCCGCTACCGCGCGGTGGCCGGGTGTGCGGCAAGCCGTACTGGCGACCAGCGAGCGGGTCACCGGCCCCTTGGCCGATGCGGTCCAATAAGTCATGAGATTAAAATCCCTCTCCAGTGCTGCCGCCCGCAATCGACCGGTGCGCCTTGCGGACCAAAATGCATCGCCGCTTGGCGACGCGCGCATGCCCCCTGCGACTGGGTCATTCGACGCAGATTACGG
>DATNNI010000096.1:0-2185 GCA_035601915.1 Xanthobacteraceae bacterium | reverse complement strand
AATTGAACATGGGGACAAGTAAGCCCATTCGCCGCGTCGCCGTCATCGGCACTGGCGTCATTGGCGCCAGCTGGACCGCCCTCTTTCTCGCGAACGGCCTGGAGGTCGTGGCGACCGATGTCGCGCCGGATGCAGAAGCCGCCCTGAAGCGTTTCGTCGAAGGGGCCTGGCCGTCGCTCAAGAGACTAGGCCTTTCGCCTGGCGCGTCCCAGTCCAAAATGACCTTCAAGGCTGACCTGGCGGCGGCGGTCAACGGCGTGGACCTTGTCCAGGAGAACGGGCCCGAGCGGATCGATTTCAAGAAGAAGCTCTATGGACAACTTGACGAGCTGTTGTCGCCCGACGTGATCATTGCGTCGAGTTCTTCCGGCCTCACCATGAGCGAGATCCAATCGGGCTGCGCCGCTCACCCCGAGCGCTGCGTGATCGGGCATCCTTTCAATCCGCCCCATCTCATGCCGCTGGTCGAGGTCGTCGGCGGCGCGAAGACCTCAGAAGAAACGATCCAGCGCGTCACGGAATTCTACACAGGGCTGGGGAAGCGGCCGGTTCGGCTACACAAGGAACTGCCAGGACATGTCGCCAATCGTCTGCAGGCGGCCCTCAGCCGAGAGGTCTACTATCTCGTCTCCGAAGGCGTGGTCAGCGCCGCCGACGCCGACACCGCTTGTTCATGGGGCCCCGGCCTGCGTTGGGGCATCATGGGCAGCCTGCTTCTCAACCACCTCGGTGGCGGCGAGGGCGGCATCGAGCACTTCTTCCAGCAGTTTACCGGTCCCATGACGGCCTGGTGGAAGGTTCTCGGACAGCCGGTACTGACGCCGCAAGTGCAAAAGAAGATTGTCGACAGCGTTCGCGCCGAGGTGGGCTCGCGTTCCATCGACGAGCTGGCGGCAGGGCGAGACGAAATGCTGCTCGGGCTTATTGAGCTGCGCACGAAAGTGGAGAGCGCGTCGGCGCGGTCGAACAAGGCTGTCGCCTGACGGTCCTGAGCGCACTGGCCGCACTTAAACGAGCAGAAGGCGACAAATATGAGCAATATTCTGCCTCGATCCATCGCGCCGGCGCTCAATTCGGCGCGGCTCACGCCGCCGATGCTTTCGGTGCTGCGCATTGTCGCCGGCCTGGCGTTTCTCGAACACGGGACCGGCAAGCTGCTTGGTTTCCCCGCCGGCCTGCCGTTCATCGACAAGATGCCGACTGGACTGCTGTACTTCACCGGAACGATGGAGCTCGTCGGCGGCGCACTCATCGTGCTCGGCCTGTTCACGCGCCCGGTGGCGTTCATTCTATCCGGCTTCATGGCGGCCGCCTATTTTATGGCGCACTTCCCGATGAGCTTCTTTCCGGCGCTCAACTTCGGCGAGCCGGCAGTGCTCTATTGCTTCATCTTCCTTTATCTCGCCGCGGCCGGCCCCGGACCATGGGCGCTCGACAGGACCTGACCGGAAGCGTCAGTCGTTGCGGGGTTTAACCGTGCGCCAGTTGCGGACCGTTGGAGAGGGCTCTCGGGCGTATTGCTTTCGGTGTGGGACAAGAAAACGAGGCATGTGCGTCGTGCGGTGTTCAACTCCGGCCTATCCTCAAGATTTTGCGAGATGCGATGAGTGAAACGTTGGAAATGTCGCGATCACGCGAGCAGTTGGCGACTAAGGCGGAGGGGCGCCACGATAAGCCCCGCATTGTGATTGTCGGCGGTGGCTTTGGCGGTATTGCCGCCGCAAAAGCACTGCGACATTGCGATGCCGAAGTCGTCGTGATCGATCGTCGGAACCATCACATCTTCCAACCGCTCTTGTATCAGGTGGCAACCGCGGTCCTTGCGCCTTCCGAGGTGGCAGCGCCGATTCGGCAGCTTGAAGCGAAGCAAAAGAATGTTTCTGTGCTCTTGGCTGAAGTTGTCGGCATCGATCTAGGATCCCGATCCATTGACGCCAATTGTTCGAGCATCGGGATTAAGAAAATTGACTTTGACTATTTGGTGGTCGCCGCCGGAATGCGATCAAGCTATTTCGGCCATGACGAGTTTGCCGAGTATGCTCCGTGCCTGAAAACAATCACCGACGCTGAAACGATACGATCGAAAATTCTTAGTGCGTACGAGTTGGCGGAAGCGACCGACGACGCGGACGAGCGCCAACGGCAAATGACGTTTGTGGTTGAGTACTTTGGCGCTTAGCTCGTG
>DATNNI010000095.1:0-2049 GCA_035601915.1 Xanthobacteraceae bacterium | reverse complement strand
CGATGCGCTCGAGCGGTGCTCGCGCCCGCACGACATTCGGCCGCAATGACGTCACATCGTCACGCGTTGGCTGCGGCGCCTTCCAGCCGGAAGCGATGAACGCGGCGCGGCCGCCCGGCTTGAGCACGGCGAACGATTTTGTCGCCACGTCGCCGCCGACCGTATCGAATACCGCGTCGCAGTTCGCGACTGCGCGGGTGAAATCGGTCGTGCTGTAATCGATGACCTCGTCGGCGCCCAAGCCGCGGACATAGTCGATATTCGCCGTGCTGGTCGTGGTGATGACGTGGGCGCCGATTTGCTTGGCGAGCTGGATGGCAAAGCTCGCTACGCCGCCGGCGCCGCCTTGAATGAGGATTTTTTCGCCGCGCTTAAGCTTCAGCGTATCTTCAAGGCTGCGAATGGCGGTGAGCCCGGAGAGCGCCAGGGCCGCTGCGTTGACATCGGAAAGCGAAGCTGGCTTCTTAGCGACGATCGAAGCCTTGATCGCGACCTTCTCGGCATAGGCGCCCTCGCCGCCGGCATCGAGCACGCCGAACACCGGGTCGCCGACTTTCAGGTCGTCGATACCAGGCCCGAGCGATGCGATCAGACCGGAAAAGTCCCGTCCGAGGATCAAAGGAAACGTCGCTTGTGAATACTCGCCGGCGCGCACCTTCCAGTCGGCGGCGTTGACGCTTGCCGCAACCACGTCGACCACCACCTCGCCCGCAGCGGCGGCCGGATCAGGCTGCTCGCCGTATTGCAACACCTCGGCACCGCCGAATTTTTCAATGAATACCGCTTTCACTGGCTTTCACCCTTATGAACCGACACAATCCATCCTACAGGCGGCGCGCGTGACGAACTACGCTTAGACCGCTGGCGTGACCAGGTTTTGCACGCGTTGACCTCTGACCGGAGAAGGGCAATGGCGCACGGCGTATTCGTCGACGGAGTGTGGCACACCGAATGGTACAATACCGGAAGAAACGGCGGCCGCTTCGTGCCTGCCGAGCCGGTGTTTCGCAACTGGGTGACGCCGGATGGCAGCACCGGACCGTCGGGGCGCGGCGGTTTTGCCGCCGAACGCGGGCGCTATCACCTCTACGTCTCGCTCGCCTGCCCGTACGCGCATCGCACGGTGATTTTCCGCAAGCTCAAAGATCTCGAGAGCGTGATTTCGATGTCGGTGGTCGATCCGGTGATGGGCGATGCCGGCTGGCAATTCGGCAGCGGCGCTGTCGCCGACACCGTCAACGGCAAGAATACGCTTGGCGAAATCTATTTGCTCGCCGATCCCCGCTATACCGGCCGCGTCTCCGTGCCGGTGCTTTGGGACAAGGAACAGCGCACCATTGTCAACAACGAGTCGCCCGAGATCATTCGTATGTTCAACTCCGCGTTCGCGGCGTTGACCAACGATCGCGCCGATTATTATCCCGCGGACCTGCGCGCCGATATCGAGCGGATCAACGCCCGCGTCTACGACGACGTCAACATTGGCGTTTACCGCGCCGGCTTCGCGACGGTGCAAGACACCTACGAAGAAGGCGCGCGTGCGGTATTCGCGGCGCTCGACTGGATCGAGGATATTCTATCGCGCCAGCGCTATCTCGTCGGCGCGCGCTTGACCGAGGCCGATTGGCGGCTGTTTACGACGCTCGTCCGTTTCGACGCCGTCTATTACAGCCACTTCAAATGCAATCTGCGCCGCATTCTCGATTATCCGAATTTGTCGAATTACATGCGCGAGCTTTATCAGATGCCGGGAGTGGCCGAGACCGTGAATATGGATCACATCAAGCGGCACTACTATATGAGCATGACGGCTATTAACCCGACGCGCATTGTGCCGCTCGGGCCGGAATTGGATTTTTCGGCGCCGCACAATCGCGAACGGTTCGCGCGCGCCGCTTGAGCGCGGCGTGTTGACCAGTAAGGTCTCAGTTTGAATCTTGCGACAGCAAACGTTGAGCGGACGGGCTGTGCTTGATGGCGTCATCCAGCCAGGTCACTGACCGCAGCGCGGCTCTAAGCGCGGCCTCCCGCGACGCATAAACCGAACCT
>DATNNI010000094.1:0-2650 GCA_035601915.1 Xanthobacteraceae bacterium | reverse complement strand
TGTCGACCTTCAGCTATTCGACCTGCATCTATAAGTTCGAGGAAACGCCGCGCGTCGCAACCCTACCCGGCCGGCCGTACAACAGCATTGTGTTTTCGGTACGCGAAACTCTGCGCTTGCAGGACGACCGCGCCAATTGCGACGCGGCGAAAATGCCGCGTCCGTTTACGCGCACGCCGCAAGCGACCTACCGCTGGGACGCGCGCCGCGGCGCCTTCGTCACGGCATCGAAGGAGCTGGAAAAACTCGAAGCGCTGAACATGAAGCTCATTCTGGGCTCGGGCATCGCGCCGTGGGAGCGGTAACTGGGTGAGAGCCGATTTTTGCTCGTCATACGCGGGCTTAACCCGCGTATCCATGCTGAGATTCGGCCCGCGGTGCCTTTCCGAAAATCTGATGAGACCTAACCGCTGCATGGATCGCCGGATCAAGTCCGGCAATGACGAACCGAAGGATGCCTCCTTCACCTCTCCGCGCGCGCGGGTAGAGGTGCTTTTTATTCGTCATACCCGGCTCGACGCAGTCAGCCACGAACCGCGAGGCTCGTCTGCCGCTATTTGCAGTATTTTCCGGTGGCGTTGATGCCTGCTACCGGGACTACGGCATGGAACGTCCCATCCGGCAATTTTTGAACGCTCGCCACATAATCGTAGCGATCGGTGTGAATGTGTACACCGCCGCCGGTCATCGACCAGGTGCCGTGCCCGCTCATACTGTTGGAGTACGCGCCGCCGGCGCCGTACGAGCTGGCGGAGCCGTTGTCCCAGCAAATGCTCCTGCCGGACAAATCCGCCGACCTCACCGGCGCCGCCAGCGCTGCTGAGACAACAACGAGCGACAGCGTCGCTGCCGCACTCAATGTGAGAAGATGTCGATGCATGTGGTATCCCCTGATTTGTTACCGAAAAACTCGCGGTGAAAGCCGTCACGTCTTCCGCACTTTGCCTTTCTCGCCGAGCGCGCATTCGAGCGCGGCGCGGTCCCATTTTCCCAAATCCGCCGCCGAATCGTAAGTCGATTGCAAAAACTCCATCAGCGCGGCTTGCGGATCGGCGGCTTGGCGCACTGCGTCGTAGGGCAAAATGAACTGGCCGAAATCGTTGAAATAAAACGCCGCCGCCGGGCGCACTTTCGCCGCGGCAAAACCCTCGGGCTCCGGATAGGCGTAAGAGTAATACGCCGGATAATCGATCGGGCCGCCGCCCGGCCAAAACCCGGCGCTGGAGACTTCGTGCGAATAGGCTTCGCGCGCGACCGCAAGCGACAGCCCCGGCGTGGCGCTGGTGGTGAGCAGCGGCGCCGGCCGGCCGGAAAAGCGCGTCACCGCGAGATCGAAGCTGCCCCAGAAGAAATGCACCGGGCTCGCCTTGCCGAGAAACCCGGTGCGGAAAAGCGCGAAGACGCGCGCGGACGCGGCGAGGACGCGGAAATGCCGGGCGGCGAAGTCGCGGTCGTAAGCCGCGTTGGCGCGGTCTTGCGAAAACGGTACGGCGTTCTCGATCTCGTTCGGCATTTCATCGATGCGCACCGCGACGCCGAGCGCGGCGAGCGCTTCCATCACCTCGCCGTAGAATTCGGCGACCGAGATTGGCCGCAGCATGATCTGGCGGACATGGCCGTCGCTTGTGCGCAGCCACAGCACGTGGTCGAGAAAGTCGAAGTCGATCGACAGATCGCGGCCGTCGAGCGGGATCGGCCCGGTGCCGAGCCCGCGCACCGTGACGTAGAGCGTGACGCCCCAGGAATGATTGAGCCAGGGCGTGAGCTCAAAGCGCACCTTGCCGATGATCTGCGTCCACAGCCGCAGCGTGGCGTAAGTGTCCTGCCAGGCGGCCAAGCGCAGTTCGGGCCAGGCGGCATCTTTGGCGATTTGCGTCACCCGGATCCTCCCGTCTCGTCCTACCGCTTTCGGTGACGATCGCCTAGCGCATCTGCGCCGCTACGCATCGTCATACGCGGGCGACCGGGCAATCGCGCGGTCACGCGCGGGACGCGCTATCGCCCGAAGTGGCCGGCCCGGCTGTAAACTTGACCCGCGTATCCATGCTGAGCCTCAGTTTGCCACCACGTTACATTCAATTTTACGTAATTTTCTGCCGGGCCGTTAACGCACCGTGGATAATATCGCGCTTGCCTTTCGCAACGGCGCACAACAAACGACATAAAGGCTGTTCGCAATGAGTTTTGGAACACGCACGTCCATTCGCGCGCCAGGCCCGGCGCCGGCGAGCAAAGAGGCTTGCCCGCGCTGCCGCGGCATCGGCTGGGCGCGCGAGCGCGGCAGCAAGATCGCCTGCAAGGCGTGCAACGGCACCGGCAGGGTCGAGGCCAAAACCGCGCGCGCCTCCTGATCGCGTAGCCCGGATTGAGCGCAGCGAAATCCGGGGTCACATCCGCGTCCAGCCCGGATGTCGGTTTGCTCCATCCGGGTTACAGATTAGCCTGCGGCGCGCCTTCGCCGTGCTAAAACTCCTCCGACTCGGCCGCAGGTTTTTTGGGGGGGCATCATGGCAGATCGAAAATGGTACATCGCCAATAGCGGCCGGCAGGAGGGCCCGTATTCGGACGAGCAACTGCGTGCGCTCATTGCTAGCGCCAAGGTCGACGTAGACACGCTGGTGTGGTCGACCGGGATGGAAAACTGGACCAA
>DATNNI010000093.1:0-2690 GCA_035601915.1 Xanthobacteraceae bacterium | reverse complement strand
GGCCATTCCATGGGATTGCAGTCGGTGCGGGTCAAGACGGGCCGCGGCTACGTGATGCTGGCCGCCGACGCCGCACACCTTTATGCCCACCTCGAGCAGGGCCGGGTTTTTCCGATCACCTACAATGTCGCCGAGGTGCTCGAAGGCTACGAGACCTTGAAAAGGCTTGCGACCACGCCAAGCCACATCGTGCCTGGCCATGATCCCTTAGTGCTTAAGCGCTACGCGGCGGCAAAGCCCGGCCTCGAGGGCTGGGTGGCGCGCCTCGATGTAGCGCCGAACGCGGCGTGACAATTCGGCCTAGGAGCGAAACGCCTTGTTTCAGAGTTCCGAAGCGAAGGTCGATCGGAACTCGGCGGTTTTCAAGGAATTGCTTCTCGGCGAATGTCGAAGGACCGCCCCATGACCAAAAGCCGAAACGGAACAGCCATCGACGGGTATCGAAGGCAATTTCTAAAAACCGCGGCTCTGGGCGGCGTCGCGTTAGGCGGCGCCGGGCTTTTGGCGGCCAAAGCGCCGGCGGCGGAAGGCACGGAGGCTTCTTCGCTCATACCCCCGTCGATGCTGGTTCAAGGCAAGCCAGTGGCTTCGCCGCCGTATGGCGCGCCCTCGGAATTTGAAAGGAATGTCGTCAGGCTCGCGAATGATCGCACACCGACGCCTTTTTCCTCGTGGAGCTTTACGCCGCTCCAGGATCTCCACGGCTCGATCACGCCGAACGGTCTGTTCTACGAGCGCAACCACAATGGCGTTCCCGCCATAAATCCCGACCATCACGGAATTCTCATCCACGGTCTCGTCGAGCGTCCGCTGCTCTTCAGCATGGACGATCTGATGAAGTTTCCTTCGATCTCACGAATCTATTTTTTGGAATGTTCGGGCAATTCGTCGAGCGAATTTACCAAGCCTTCGGCCGACATCCGATGGTCCCACGGGCTGCTGTCCTGCGCCGAATGGACCGGCGTGCCGCTCGCGGCGTTGTTGCAGGAAGCCGGCATTCGTCCGGAAGGAAAGTGGATTCTCGCCGAGGGCGCCGACGCCGCCGCCATGACGCGCTCGATTCCTATCGAAAAAGCCATGGATGACGCGTTGATTGCGTTCGCGCAGAACGGCGAACGCTTGCGTGCGGAGCAGGGCTATCCGGTGCGGCTTTTGCTGCCCGGCTATGAAGGCAATATGAGCGTGAAATGGCTCCGGCGCCTAAAAGTCGGTAATGCGCCGTTCATGACGCGGGAAGAAACCTCGAAATACACCGGTTTGTTGCCGGACGGACATTCAAGCCAGTTCAACTTCGTCATGGAAGCGAAGTCGGTCATCACCAGGCCGGCGGCGGGAGGCACAATCAACGGCGGGCCCGGCTTGATTCAGATTAGCGGCTTGGCCTGGTCGGGCAGCGGTAAAATCAAGCAAGTCGATGTCACCGTTGACGGTGGCCGATCGTGGCACGCGGCAACCCTCGATGTTCCGATCCTGTCGAAGGCGCTTACGCGATTCCGCATGCCGTGGCGTTGGGATGGCTCGCCCGCGATTATCGCGAGCCGCGTCACGGACGAATCCGACTATGTGCAGCCAACGCGCAAGGCGCTGCTCGCCGCACGGGGTCCGCAGTTTCATTATCACTACAATGCGATCGCACCGTGGAAGATCGACGCCGGCGGAAAGGTGACGAATGTCTATGCCGCCGGTGCGTAGCCTCACCGTCATCGTGTCGGTTATCGGTTTTCTGTCGGGGCCGACGGTCACGGCCCCATCCCAGGAAACCGCCAAGGAAACCGCCAAGTCGCCGGGCGCCCAACAGCGGCTTGGCATCGGACAGACGCCGACTGACGAACTCATCAAGGCGTGGAATATCGATATCGCTCCGGACGGAACCAATCTGCCGAGCGGCGCGGGCTCGGTGGCGCAAGGCCAGAAAATTTTCGCCGACACCTGCGCCGCGTGTCACGGAGAACACGGCACCGAAGGGCCGATGGATCGGCTCGTTGGCGGCAGAGGAACGCTTGATACCAAAAAGCCGATCATGACGGTGGGAAGTTATTGGCCCTACGCGACGACGCTTTACGACTACATCCACCGCGCCATGCCGTTGACCGCTCCGCAATCGCTCTCCGCAGATCAGGTTTATGCCGTCACCGCGTATATCCTGAGCCTGAACAGGATTATTCCCGATGACGCCGTGCTCGACAGAAATTCGCTGCCCAAAATCAAGATGCCCAATCGGGATGGCTTCGAGCACACCGAAGCTCCCAGAGGCGCGGACTGCATGACAAACTGCACGCCGCTGGACCCCCAAAAATAAGCGACACTTTGCGCTACTCGTCGCCGCCGTTTTTGCCGTTGGCGGGTGCGCGGGCGGATGTGCTGTCAAACTTGTTGTTCTTGGGGAAGCCCTTCGGCGCGAGGCGGCCGGCATCGGCGCGATTGCCGCGCCAATCGGCAAGTTCTTTCAGGGTCAGGGTGAACACCCGGCCCGCCGAATCCGTCCAGCTTAAGCCTTTCACCGCCTCAAACACCCTGATGTCGGAAAGGCCGCCGTCCTTGTGGCGCTGGAGCCGCACGCCGCGCCCGCGCGCCATCTCGGGTACTTGATCCAGGGCAAAAACCACCATCTTGCGATTGTCGCCGATGGCGGCGACCAATTCGCCGTCGGCGACCGCGATCGCGCGCCCTTCATCGGGCGCTTTGACGTT
>DATNNI010000092.1:0-4014 GCA_035601915.1 Xanthobacteraceae bacterium | reverse complement strand
CGGGGCGCCGCCGCTTCGCTTACGCTGAACTCAGTGGAGAGCAGCTCTGCGCGTGACATCACCTTGCGGCAATGTCGTTGGCGCGGCCCGCACTTTGACTTGGTGTTTCGGGAATTCGTCGCGCAGCGACATTGCTGCTCGTAGCGCCTCGACAAATCGGTCGTGCGTCGACTTAACGTGGCCATCAAGCTGGACGACAAAGAGTTCGTGGTCGAGAACGTGAAGACGATTGTCATCTCTCATCGGACGCCTCCAAAGCGTTTCGGGACATCGATCCCGAGCCCGGCTATTCGTCGGCAACCCTCATGCTTCGCGGAATCTGTTAATTTTTAACTAAATGCTTCTCAGTGCCGGCGCATTGAACGCGGGATCGCAGTCGGATGTTGAGCCGGCGTCTCTGCGATTTTTCAACCTCGCCCTCCGGCGCTAAAGCCGGCTCGCGGCTTTGAGCCTTTCGCCGTTGCCGCACAAGGAGTTAGACGGTGAACGTTCCGTTATCCGATGCCGCGATAACGTCGGCGGGCATAAGCCCCGTCTTAAGGAATTTACGGGACTTTTGATGCAAATTTTCTCCGGCTGCGAGCAGTAATGTCCAAGACGCCCAGCGCGCCGCGCGAGAAACGCTCGCCGGGCGCCGCCGATGCGCCCTCGACCAAGCGGCGCCTTGCCATCCAGCATGTGCGCGAAGCGCGCGACCGGCTGACCTCGACCAGCGGCACGCGGCCGGTATTCGACTACGAATTGCTGCGCCAGTTCGCGCAAAATCGCCTGTCCGGTTCGCTGGTCATCATGCTTTTGGTGATCACGATCGGGCTCCTCTCCGGGCTGTGGACCGGCGCGTTGTCCTGCGCGACCTGGACCGCGGGCGCGCTGACCATTCACCTCGTGATTGTGCGCGCCTGCCGCGAATTTCTCCGCACCGCGCCGGCGGCGGTCAAACTGCACTCGTGGCGGCTGCGCTTCATCCTGCTCGATCTTTTTTTCGGTGTGGCCTGGACGTTTTTGCTGGTTCAGCCGATCGGCACCGACGAGCAGGCCAGTACCTTCATGGTCTTTGTGATGCTGCTGGTGGTGGCGGTGTCGAGCATGCTGGCGTCGAGCTTGCCGGTCGCCGTGCTGGCGCTGACCTTGCCGGTGACCATTGCGATTGCGCTCGACTTCGTGCTCAAGGGGACGCTGCATGATAGCATCCTCGCCGTCATGGTGCTGGCGGCGGAGGGCTACTTCTCGCTTTTAGCCTATCGGCTTTATTCGAACATGCTCGCCACGCTCGAGGCGCGCGCCGAGAAGGAAGCGCTGTTCGGCGAGCTCGAACAGTCAAAATCCATTTCCGACGAAGCGCGGCGGCGCGCGGAGGCCGCCAATATCGCCAAGTCACGCTTTTTGGCGCAGATGAGTCACGAGCTGCGCACGCCGCTCAATGCCATTCTCGGCTTCTCCGAAGTCATGAAGGGCGAGATTTTCGGCACCCATACCGTGCCGATGTACAAGGACTATGCCGCGGACATCCACAGTTCCGGGGTGCATTTGCTCAACCTGATCAACGAAATCCTCGACCTGTCGCGGATCGAGGCCGGGCGCTACGAGCTCAACGAGGAAGGCGTGTCGCTTGGCCGCGCGGTGGAGGATTGCCATCACTTGCTCAAGCTGCGCGCCAGCAATCGCGGCATCACCATCCATGAAATGTTCGAGCCCGACATGCCGCGGCTGTGGGCCGACGAGCGTGCGGTGCGCCAGATCTGTCTCAATCTTCTGTCCAACGCCATCAAGTTCACGCCGCAACACGGCGAGGTCTGGCTCAAGGTGGGATGGACCGCGTCAGGCGGGCAATACATGAGTGTAAAGGATACCGGGCCGGGCATTCCGGAAGAGGAAATTCCGGTGGTGCTGGCTTCGTTCGGCCAGGGCTCGAACTCCATCAAATCCGCCGAACAGGGCGCTGGCCTCGGCCTGCCGATCGCCAAGAACCTCATCGACCTGCACGGCGGCACCTTCACGCTGAAATCGAAACTGCGTATCGGCACCGAAGTGATTGTGACTTTCCCGCCGGAGCGGGTGATGTCGGCGCTGGGGCCGATTTCCGACAGCCCTGCCCCGCCGATCCAGCCGCAAGGTGACACCACGTCCTCGTCGGATAATTCGACCAAGCGCGCGCGCCGCGCGCTGTTTGGTGCCTAACACACCGCGGGACGCTTCGCCGCCGGCAAACCAACCGCTGAGGAACGAATTCGTGGGCCGACGGCTGCTGTGGGTTGTTCTGGGAGCGGTGCTGATAGCGCTCGTCGTCATCATCGCCCGCCGCGGCGAGGACGCGGGACTTTCGGAAGTCGACCTCGGATCGCTCGCGCAAAAGATCGTCATCCTTGTGGTCGCAGGCGCTGTTGCGCTGATGCTGTTTCGCGAACGTTTCGCGCAGGCGCTGACCGCGGCGCTGTTTTGGGTGGTGCTCGCGCTGGTTCTGGTCGTCGGCTATTCGTACCGGTTCGAATTACACGACGTCGCCGACCGGGTGATGGCGGAGCTCGCGCCCGGCCACGCCACCACGGCGGGCCGCACGGTTCAGGTCGCGCGCGCAGCGAGCGGCGACTTCGCGGTCACGGCACAAATCAACGGCGCCAGAGTCGCGATGGTGCTCGATACCGGGGCGAGTTCGGTCGTGCTGACCCGCGAAGATGCCAAGGCGGCCGGCTTGCCGCTCGAGGTGCTGGCCTACAGCGTGAGCATCGACACCGCCAACGGCCGCACCCAGGCGGCGCCGGTTACGCTCGATCGCGTCGGCATCGGCGGCCTGGTCGAGCATTCCATTGCGGCCTTGGTCGCGCAGCCCGGTCAGCTTAAAACCAGCCTCCTCGGCATGAGCTTCCTCAACCGGCTGCAAAGCTGGGAGGTGCGCGGCGACCGGCTTTTGCTGCACGCCTATCCATAATGGTCGCGCCGCGGCGCTGGCTTAAATCAAGCTGATGACAAAACGCAGCGATATGAGAAGGAGAAAGCAGCCGAACGCCACTTCAAGCCGCCGCCGCGACAAACGGTGGGCGAACCGCGCGCCGTAGGGCGCCATCAAGCTTGCGACCGGCGCCACCACGACAAGCCCGATCAGCGACACAAAGCCGAGCGAGAACGGCGGCAATTGCGCTTCGTGCGGCAAGCCGGCGAGCGCAAAGCCGATAGCGCCGGCGATGCTGACCGGGACGGCAACCCCGGAAGACGTCGCGATCGCGTTGTGAATGGGCTTGCCGTAAAGCGTCAGCACAATCGTCGAGATCGCGCCGCCGCTGACGCCCATCAGCGTCCCGCAAAGCCCGATGCCAAAGCCGTACAAAATCATCGGCACGGTACCGGGCAATTCAGTCCCGATATTGAGCCGGTCGCCGGCGAACAGAAGCTTCATGGCAATGAGGCTTGCGATCACCACAAAGGCCAGGGTGAGCACCACCACGGGAGCGAAAGCGGCAATGGTCGCGCTGCACGCAACTCCGATGATCGAGGGCAGCGCCCATTGTTTGATCACGCCGGGGATCACGAAGCCGTGGGCGCGGTGTGTCAGATAGGAGCGTATGGTCGTCGGAACGACGATCGCAATCGAGGTGCCGAGGCAAAGCTGCATCCGCACGTCTTCGGGCACGCCGAACGCGCGAAAGCACTCGAAAAGCACCGGCACAATGATCGAACCGCCGCTGACGCCGAACAGCCCGGCCAGCAGCCCGCTGATCACGCCTCCAACCAAAATCAGCAGAACGAGCCAGAAGATTTCGTTGAGGCCAACCCCGTAGAGCATATTGGGTCGATGCTTTCCGCGCGACGCAGTTTAGGCCGCGATCAATTCGCGATCGTGGTCGCTGACCAGCGCAAGCGCCGCGATCAAAAGCTCGGCGCCCGCTTTGGACGTCGCGGCGCCGGCCAATTCGCGGCGATAGGCGCGGGCGCCCGGAACGGCGCGAAACAAGCCGTGCAAATGCCGCGTGATGGAATGCAGTCGGGTGCCTTGCGAAAGCTCGCGTTCGATGTAAGGCA
>DATNNI010000091.1:0-12880 GCA_035601915.1 Xanthobacteraceae bacterium | reverse complement strand
CTCGAGGGTCTCACTCCCCCGGAGAGCCAGCCCGAGCCGGACACTGACGTTGACGTGGACGAAGATTGAGCGGCGACCGGCCGTTGGGCTAGCCGGCGGCAGCCCACATCTCGGCTACATACTCCCAATTGACAAGGTGATCGACAAACGCCTTGAGGTAGTCCGGGCGCCGGTTGCGGTAGTCGATATAATAAGAGTGCTCCCAGACATCGCAGCCGAGTATGGGTTGCGCGCCGTGAACGAGCGGGCTCTCGCCGTTGGCGGTCTTCATCACTCCGATCCTGCCGTACTTGACCGCGAGCCAGCACCAGCCTGAGCCGAACTGGCTCGTCCCGGCCTGGATAAACTCCTCCTTCATACGGGCCATCGATCCGAGATCGGCGATAATCTGCTTTTCCAGCTTTCCGGGCACGCGGTCGCCGCCGCCCCCCGGTGTCATCCATTTCCAGAAATGGATGTGATTGTAATGCTGACCCGCGTTGTTGAACAACGCGGCATTGCCGAAGAATGAACTCTTGACCACGTCCTCAAGCGGCTTGTCTTCGAGTCCGGTCCCTTTCAGCAGGTTGTTGCCATTATTGACGTATGCGAGGTGATGTTTGTCGTGGTGAAATTCCAGCGTCTCCCGTGACATGTAGGGCCCGAGCGCGTCGTAAGAATAGGGCAGGTCCAGCAGGGTAAACGGCATCGGCGTTATCCTCTATTGTCCGGGGAAAGTGCAAAGGTCAGCACAAGGCGGGCGTTCCCTCAACAGCGAAGATGCTGCCGCGCCATCGGGCCGTGGCGTCGCCAAGGCCTAAAGCGGGGCGGCTTGCCAGACTTCGGGTGATCCCCCAGATTGCGTCCCCATAAGTGAACAAATGGATTTGCGGTCATGCGCCGAAATCCAAGTGGGGAAGGAAAGGCTGATGAAGCCTCCCGTATTCGACTACGAGAGGCCGCCGACACTGCGCGCCGCGCTCGACGCGTTATCGCGACACGGCAGCAAGGCCAAAGTGCTCGCCGGAGGCCACAGCCTCGTTCCCATGCTCAATCTCCGGCAGATAACGCCGGCGCGGCTTATCGATGTGAGCCGGCTCACCGAGTTGCAGTATATCGTCGAAGAATACGGCCAGATGCGCATTGGCGCGCTCACGACTCACAACACGCTTCTTCGGTCGCCGATCGTCGCCGCGAACTGCCCGATCATGACCGAGGCCTATGCCCACGTCGCCAATCATTCGATCCGCAACCACGGCACCATCGGCGGCAATCTCTGTCATAATGATCCCGCTTTCGAGATGCCGCTCATCGTCGTGCTGACCGGCGCGACGATGATTGCGCGCAGCGCGCGTTCCACGCGCACGATTGCAGCAGACAGATTCTTCAAGTCCCCTTACGTCACCGATCTTTCCGCGGACGAAATGCTGACCGAAATCCGGATTCCGCGTCTTGCTCCCGGGCACGGTTATGCTTTTCTCGAGATCAGCCAGCGCTACGGCGACCGCCCCCTTATCGCGGCGGGTTGCCTGCTCACGCTGCGCTACGGCAGTTGCCGCGATGTGCGCATCGGCGTCCGCAACGCCGTTCATAACGTCTTTAGGCTCGGCTCGGCGGAAGGAGCGCTCGAAGGCAAATCGCTCTCCGCAGCCGTCGTCGATGCGGCGGCCGAAGCCGCCGCCGCGGAGCTGACACCGGCAGACGATCTGCACGCCGATGACGCGTACCGGCGCGATCTGGCGGCCACCCTGACCAGGCGCGTGCTGCGCATTGCGTGCGCGCGCGCCGGCCATCCGCTCGATGGATGACGGCGATGGATGACATCGAAATCAACGTCACCGTGAATGGGCGGACGATCAAGCGGCGTGTCGAGCCAAGGCTGCTGCTGACGGACTTCATTCGCCACGAAATCGGATTAACCGGCACCCACGTCGGTTGCGAAAACGGCGTGTGCGGCGCCTGCACGGTGCTGCTCGACGGCTTGGCGACACGGGCGTGTTGCACGCTTGCGGTGCAGGCCGACGGCCGGCGCATCGAAACGGTCGAGTCGCTCGGCCGTCTCAACAATCTCAGCCCCCTGCAACGTGCATTCTGGGAAATGCACGGCCTGCAATGCGGCTATTGCACGCCCGGGATGCTGATGCTGATGACCGAATTGCTGCGCGAGAATCCCAGTCCCGACCGCGACACGATCCGCGCCAGACTGAACGACAATATCTGCCGCTGCACCGGCTACGAAGACATCGTCAATTCGGTCGAACGGGCGGTAGAATTGATGCGCGCTGAAGGGCCGGTGCGCTGATGGCGGAAGCCGGCAAAATCCTCTCGCCACCGGCCGGGCGGCAAAGGGAGCGGCCCGATCAGCGCCTTAACGTCATCGGCACGCGCATGCTGCGCAAGGAGGACCCGCGCTTCCTCATCGGTCGCGGTCACTTCATTGATGATATTGAGTTGCCGAATATGGCGGATGCCGCGGCGCTACGGAGCCCGCACGCCCATGCGCGCATCAAATCGATCGACGCCAACGCAGCGCGGGCGCTGCCGGGCGTCGTTTGCGTCATTACCGGCGAAGAGGCGGCGCAAGAGACCGGCCCGTTGCCATGCTTCGCCAATCCTACGGTCGAACAGCGGTGCTTGGCGCTGGGAAAAGTCCGCCACGTCGGCGAGCCGGTTGCCTTGATTGTCGCCGACAGCCGTTACATCGCGGAAGACGCCGCCGCTCTCATCCGCGTCGAATACCAGCCGCTACCGGCAGTGTCCGACATGATGGAGGCGATCAACTCCCGGGGCGACACCGTCCTGCATCCGGAGCGCGGGCCGGACAATATCGCGGAACACCGCAATTACACGTTCGGTCCGGTCGAGCAGGAATTTGCCGCCGCCGCACACGTGGTCAAGCGCCGGCTCCGCTGGTCGCGCTCAGGCGGGCAACCGCTGGAGACCGCCGGCGCCGTCGCAAGCTACGACGAAGGGTCGGGAAAGTTCACCATCCACGTTAACGGCTCAATGTACAACTACATCGGCTTCACTATCGCGGCGGCGCTCAAAGTCCCGAGTCATCAGGTCAATATCGTGCCCGCGGACGCCGGCGGCAGTTTCGGCAGCAAGCTTTTCCTGCACAAAGTCTCGGTGCTCGCGGCTCTGGGCGCCAGGACGAGCGGCCGCCCGGTCAAATATATCGAAGACCGCATCGACAACATCACCGCCTCCGACAATCACGGATCGGATCGCACCTACGACGTCGAACTTGCGCTCGATGCAAGTCATCGGATGACGGCGCTGCGTTACAGGGTCGTGGACGATTACGGCGCCTATTTTCAATACGGGCTTGGCACCCACGGGAACGGGTTTTCGCAGACGGTGGGCCCCTATCGCATCCGCGCGGTCGGTGCGGAGATCTATGCCGTATTCACCAACAAGTGCCAGCAGGGCGCTTGCCGCGGCTTCGGGTCTGAAGTCACCAATTTCATGATCGAACGTATCGTCGATGCGGCGGTGGAAGAACTCAACCTCGATCCGATCGCTTTCCGCCACGACAATTTTATCCAGCCGGATGAATTTCCGTATCAAATTCCGACCGGCAATCTTTACGACAGCGGCAATTATCCGGGCGCGCTCGAGATGGCGCAGCAAATGCTCGGCTACCAGGATTGGCGTGACAAACAGCAAGCAGCCCGCACCCAAGGGCGATATGTCGGAATCGGAATAGCGAGCTGCCAGGAAAAGGGCGTCTTCAGCGCGACCGAATTCTGGATGCTCAACCGCAGTCCCGGATTTGCGCTGACGAGCTCGCCGGAGAGCGCTTCAATCAAGATCGACCCGACCGGAAAAGCCGTGATTTCTCTGCACGCGCCTTGTTGGGGCAACAGCCCCGAAACGGTCGCGGCCATGGTGCTTGCCGAGCAATTGACCCTGGACCCCGCGGATATCAGCATCACCTATTCCGACACAGATCACGGGCTGCCGGGGACCGGACCGGGGGGTAGCCGCTACACGGTGATGATCGCCGGCGCCGTGACCGGCGCTGCGGCCATCATTAAGGAGAAGCTGACCCGGGTCGCAGGGCACATGCTCGAGGCCGATCCGCGCGATCTTGAATTCCGTCAGGGCAAGGTGGGCGTCAAAGGCGCACCGGGACTGGAAGTCTCGATCGCCGAGATCGCCATGCAGGCGCACTTTTTCCGGTTGTCGCTGCCCGACGATCCCACCCTCACCAGCGGCCTGGATGCGAACTATACCTACGATCATCCGCTGGCGACGCTGCCCAAAGGCGAGGGCGATTTCGGCATCTTCTATCCGATCATGGGCCACATGTGTCACATGCCGGTGGTCGAAGTCGATGCCGAGACCGGCGAAGTCAGCTTTCTCGATTACGTCGCGGTGCACGATTGCGGCACCATGATCAATCCAATGACCGTCGATGGCCATGTGCGCGGCGGCACCGCCCAGGGTATCGGAACCGCGCTCCTTGAGGAGTTTCGCTACGACAACAACGGCCAATTGCTGAATACGTCCTTCACCGATTATTTGCTGCCCCGCGTCGGCAACGTGCCTCCGCAAGTGCGCATCGGGCATCTGGTGACGCCGTCGCCATACACCGAATATGGAGTCAAAGGTGCGGGCGAGGGCGGCCGCATGGTCGCGCCCCCGGCTGTTGTCTCGGCGATTGAAGACGCGTTGCGGCCGCTTGGCGTGCGTATTGATACCGTCCCGGTGCCCCCATCGCGGCTGCGCGCTCTGATCCGGGAGGCGCAGGCGAGACGGAGCCGTTAACGCTAAGTTTGCGAACCGCGGCGACTTTTGCCTTTGGCGTGTCCGGCGCGCCGCCTTGTGGCGCAGCGACTACGTCATGATATCTTGCGAAGGAGCTGCCGCCGAACTTCCGGCGGCCTGAGGTCGTACTGATGGCGCGTTCTCCGATCGACTTGCCGCGGATGCAGAATCAACCCCGCCTGCGAGTCGCGGTCGCGCACGGTCCGAGCTTGGTCCCGCAGGACGAGAAGGTGGTGCGCAAGCCGCGCAAACCAGGGCTTCTGCGGCAATTCGAACTGGTCGACCGGGTCAAGCAATATAATCCGAAGACCGACGAGGATCTGCTCAACCGCGCCTATGTCTATGCCATGCGTGCGCACGGCGAGCAGAAGCGGGCATCCGGCGATCCTTATTTCTCGCATCCGTTGCAGGTCGCGGCCATCCTGACCGACCTTAACCTCGACGACGCCACTATCGCGGCGGCGCTGTTGCACGACACGATTGAGGATACCGACGCCACGCGCGCCGAAATCGACCGGCTGTTCGGCCGTGACATTGGCACGCTGGTCGAGGGCCTCACCAAACTGAAGAGGCTCGACCTCGTATCGAAGGAGGCCAAGCAAGCGGAAAATCTCCGCAAACTGTTGCTTGCCATCGCCGATGACGTCCGCGTGCTGCTGATCAAACTGGCGGACCGGTTGCACAACATGCGCACGCTCGAGTATCGCCCGCCCGAAGCGCGGCGGCTGACGGCGCAGGAGACGCTCGACATTTACGCGCCGCTTGCCGGCCGCATGGGCATGCAGGAAATGCGCGATGAGCTCGAAGACCTGGCTTTTCGCGAACTCAATCCGGACGCTTACAAGGTTATCACCGGACGGCTCGACGAACTTGCGGCTCGCAGCAAATCGTGGATTGCCGAGATTGAGCAGCAGCTCGCCAAAAAACTCGCTGACAGTGGCATTTCCGCCGAAGTCGGCGGCCGGCGCAAGCGCGCCTATTCAATCTGGCGCAAGATGGAAAGAAAAGCTGTCGGCTTCGAGCAGCTTTCGGACATTTTCGGTTTCCGCGTCGTCGTGCCGAGCGTTGCCGAATGTTACCGGGCGTTGGGCGTCGTTCACACCACGTGGCCGGTCGTTCCCGGCCGGTTCAAGGACTATATTTCTACTCCGAAGCAGAACGACTACCGTTCGATTCACTCGACGGTGATCGGGCCCGGAAAGCAGCGCGTCGAGCTGCAGATCCGCACCGGCCAGATGCAACAAATTGCCGAATACGGCATCGCCGCGCACTCGCTCTATAAGGATGGCCTCGGCTCGCCGACTGAAATGCTGTCGCGCGAATCCAATGCCTATGCATGGCTGCGGCGCACCATCGAGCTCCTCGCCGAAGGCTCGAATCCCGAAGAGTTTTTAGAGCACACCAAGCTCGAACTGTTTCACGATCAGGTGTTCTGCTTCACCCCGAAGGGCAAGCTGATTGCGCTGCCGCGGGGCGCCACGCCCATCGACTTTGCCTATGCCGTTCACACCGACGTCGGCAACATGGCGGTGGGCGCGAAGATCAACGGCAAGATCGGTCCATTGAGCTCGGCGCTGCAGAACGGCGATGAAGTACAGATCCTCACCTCCAAGGCGCAAGCGGCGCCGCCGGCAGCGTGGGAGTCGATCGTAGCGACCGGCAAGGCGCGCGCCGCCATCCGCCGTGCGACGCGTGCCGCGGTTCGTCATCAATATTCCGGGCTCGGACGGCGCATTGTCGAACGGCTTTGTCAGCGCGCCAAGATTGCCTATTCGGACGAGCAACTCGAAGGCGCGTTGCCGCGGCTTGCGCGCGCCTCCGTCGACGACGTCATGTCGGCCGTCGGGCGCAGTGAAATGAAGGCGTCCGATGTCGTGCGAGCGATGTATCCCGACTACAAGGACGATCGTGTCACGCAGGGCGCGCCGAAAGCCGAAAGCGGATGGTTCGGCTTAAAGCGGGCGAAAGCGGTGAAGTACAAGCTGCCGGAGACCTCGGAAAAAACTTCAGCCATTCCGGTACGCGGCATCAATGCGGATCTGCCGGTGCGATTTGCGCCTGACGGTGGTGCTGTCCCTGGCGACCGTATCGTCGGCATCATGACCGCAGGGGAGGGGATTACCATTTATCCGATCCACTCCTCGGCGCTCAAGGAGTTTGAAGATCAGCCGGAGCGCTGGCTCGACCTGCGCTGGGACGTCGATGAAAAGACGCCGCAGCGGTTCCCGGCACGCCTGGTGGTTCAATCCGTCAACGAGCCCGGCTCATTGGCACAGATCGCGCAAGTCATCGCCGAGCATGATGGCAACATCGATAATATTCATATGGCGAGGCAGTCGCCGGACTTTACCGAGGTGACCATCGACCTCGAGGTCTATAATCTCAAGCACCTCACCTCGATCATCTCGCAATTGCGCGCGAAAAAGGTGATCGCCAACGCCGAACGGGTCAACGGGTAGAGTTCAGCGAAAAACATCCGCATGGTCTCCGTCACACCCATCCGCCTCGGGGTCAACATCGATCACGTCGCCACCATGCGCAATGCGCGCGGCGGCAAACACCCCGACCCCGTTAAGGCCGCGGAGATCGCCATCGCCGCCGGCGCCGACGGCATCACCGCGCATCTGCGCGAAGACCGGCGTCATATTATCGACAGCGATATTTTCCGCCTCAAGGAACGCATTTCCAGACCGCTTAATCTCGAAATGGCGGCGACGCTGGAAATGTCGGAGATTGCGCGAGAGCTTCGGCCGCATGCCGTCTGCATTGTTCCTGAGCGGCGCGAGGAACGTACGACCGAAGGTGGATTGGACGCAGCAGGGCAGCAAGAGTCTTTACACCGCCTGGTCGGCGATCTCTCCACGGCCGGTATACGCGTGTCGTTGTTCATCGCGGCCGAACCGGCCCAGATCGAGGCTGCAGCGGCAATAGGCGCCCCGGTGATTGAAATCCATACCGGCGCTTGGTGCGACGCGCTGGCGGGTGCAGATCGGGCCGCCGCTGCCGCCGAGCTTGGCCGCATTAAGCGCGGCGCGGAACTAGGGGCGAGCGCCGGGCTGGAGGTGCATGCCGGGCATGGTCTCGACTTCTTCACCGCGGAAGAGATTGCATCGCTGAGCCAAATCGCCGAGCTGAACATCGGGCACTTTTTGATCGGCGAAGCGATTTTCAGCGGGCTTGAGGAAGCGACACGTATCATGCGCGCGGCAATGGATCGCGGCCGGGCCCGGACATCCAGGTCGGCATGATGATCCTCGGCATCGGTTCAGACATCACTGACGTACGCCGCATCGCTAAAGTCCTTGAGCGTCACGGCGACCGCTTCATCGACCGGGTGTTCACCCCGACTGAACGTGCAAAGGCGGAACGGCGGCGCAATCGAGTGGAGACCTACGCCAAACGATTTGCCGCCAAGGAAGCATGCGCGAAGGCGCTCGGAACGGGGTTGCGTGCGGGCGTATGGTGGCGGGATATGGGCGTGGTGAACCTGTCTTCGGGGCGTCCGACCATGGAACTTACCGGCGGAGCCAAGCGGCGCCTTGCCGCCATTACGCCGGCGGGATACGAGGCGCGAATTGATCTCACTATTACCGACGAGGGACCGACGGCTCAAGCTTTTGTGATCATTTCGGCGTTTGCGACGTCAGCGGCGTGACCGTTATCGGCCGCGCATCCGGCTCGCGCGGGTTTGATGAAAAATTCTTCACGTGCCAGCCCTGTCCATAACATCATGGCATCGTTAGCTAAATCCGATCGGGCTCGCCCGCGGCCAAATTTCGCGCGCAATTGCGTGGGTATGACTCAAAGGTTACAAGATCGCGGGGGCGAATGAACGATAAGCCGGAACCAAGGCCGATGAGCGTGCAAACCGGGACTAAACGGAAAGAAGGCGGATTCGCCGAGACCGTCCGCGTGATTTTTCATGCGCTGATTATCGCGCTTGTCATCCGCACTTTTCTCTTCCAGCCGTTCAATATCCCTTCCGGCTCGATGATCCCGACGCTGCTTGTCGGCGATTATCTTTTCGTTTCGAAATATTCTTACGGTTACACCCACTACTCGCTGCCGTTCTCGCCGCCGATCTTCTCCGGGCGCGTTTTCGGACAATCGGTGGATCGCGGCGACGTGGTCGTTTTCCGGCTGCCGAAGGATGATTCCACCGATTACATCAAGCGGGTGATCGGGTTGCCGGGCGACCGCATCCAGATGATCGACGGCGTCCTCAACATCAACGGCGAGCCGGTCAAGCGCGTGCGGATCGACGATTTTGTCACCGACGATGATGGCGCCGCGCAACGGGTCAAGCGTTACCGCGAGACCTTGCCGAATGGCGTGATCTACACCACGCTCGATCTCACCGACAACGGCTTCTACGATAACACGCAGGTTTATACCGTGCCGCCCGGTCATTATTTCATGATGGGCGACAACCGGGACAATTCAACCGATAGCCGCGTGCTCAGCGCGGTGGGTTACGTGCCCTACGAGAACATCGTGGGTAAGGCGCAGGTTATTTTCTTCTCGGTTAGGGACGGCGTCCATGCCTGGGAGTTCTGGCGCTGGCCGTGGACGGTGCGCTGGAACCGGTTGTTGACCCTGGTCCGATGAACCGCCGCAGCAACGACAAATCAGTCGCTGCACCGCAAGATTCTTCCCCCATTGAGGCCCTGCCGGCGGCAACCGACGCCGGCAAGCAGAAGGAGAAGCGCCGGCGGCGCGGGGCGAGCGCGCTCGAAGAGCGCATCGGCTACCGCTTCACCAACGCGGCCCTGCTCGACAGCGCATTAAGCCACATTTCGGCGCTCAAGGGGTCGCGCAATCGCGCCAGCAGCTATCAACGGCTCGAATTCCTCGGCGATCATGTGCTGGGCTTGGTCATTTCCGATATGCTGTTCCGCGCCTTTCCCAAGGCCGATGAAGGGGAGTTGTCGCGCCGGCTTGCGGACCTTGTACGCAAGGAAACCTGCACCGAGATCGCGCGCACCATCGAACTCGGGCCTGCCATCCGGCTTGGCGCTTCCGAAGCAAATGCCGGTGGGCGCACCAGGCCGGCTATTCTAGCTGACGTGTGCGAAGCCCTGATCGGCGCCGTCTATCTCGACGGCGACTTTGATGCCGCGGCCGCGCTGGTTGGGAAGCTGTGGGAAGCGCGCTTGCGCACCAAGGCGCCGCCGCTGCGCGATCCCAAAACGGTGCTGCAAGAGTGGGCGCAGGCGCGCGGCATGCCAACGCCGGTCTATCGCGAGATCGCCCGCTCCGGGCCGCACCACGATCCGGAATTTCGCGTCGCGGTGCAGCTTCCGCAGCTTGCGCCTGCCGAAGGCTCGGGACGGTCCAAGCGCGCTGCAGAGCAGGCCGCCGCTGCCGCGCTGATGGAGCGCGAAGGCTTTAAGTCCGAGCGCATTGATGTCTGAGGCGACCCCGCAAGAAGCGGCGCCCGAGGCCAGCCGCTGCGGGTTCGTCGCCGTTATCGGTGCGCCGAACGTCGGCAAATCCACCCTCGTCAACGCGCTGGTCGGCAGCAAGGTCTCGATTGTGACACCGAAGGTGCAGACGACGCGCGCGCTGATCCGCGGCATTGCCATTCAGGGGCAAGCGCAGCTGGTCCTTGTCGACACACCCGGAATCTTCGCGCCGCGGCGGCGGCTCGATCGTGCCATGGTCGACGGCGCCTGGGCCGGCACTCGCGACGCCGACCTGGTGGCTGTGGTCATCGACGCGAGTAAAGGCGTTGAGGACGACGATGAAGCCATTGTCAAAGCGCTGGCCAAAGTGCCGGTCGCCAAGACCTTGGTGCTCAATAAGATCGACCTTGTCGCCAAGCCGAAATTGCTTGATTTGGCGCACGCGCTCAATGATCAAGCCGCATTCGCCGCGAGCTTCATGATTTCGGCGCGCTCAGCCGACGGCGTGGCGGAGTTGAAAAGCTTCCTTGCCGCCCATCTGCCGGCCGGCCCGTGGCTCTACCCGGCGGACCAGATTTCCGATGCCCCGATGCGCCAATTCGCGGCCGAGATCACGCGCGAAAAGCTTTATTTGCGACTGCACCAGGAGCTGCCGTATCGATCGACCGTCGAGACTGAGACCTGGAAGGAGCTAAAGGACGGCTCGGTGCGCATCGAGCAGATAATCTACGTGGAGCGGGAAAGTCAGCGCAAGATCGTGCTCGGGAAGGGCGGCCAGACCATCAAGGCGATCGGGGCGGCGGCGCGCACCGATATTGCCGCGGCCCTCGATCATCCAGTCCACCTTTTTCTTTTCGTCAAAGTACGCGAAGGCTGGGCCGACGACCCGGAGCGGTACCGCGAAATGGGACTGGAGTTTCCCAAGGGCTGAAGCCGGGCAGGGCTGCCTTGCAGCCGCGACATTGACCGTTTTGCGGTCAATGTCGCAGTGCGGTTGGTTTCGGTCACAGCCTAAGCCGAAGCTGGGTGACGCGCGGCCAACGCCATGGCAATGAGCGCCGCGCCGCCGAACAGCATGTTGATGCCGACAAGGAGGCCGAGCGCCCAGAACGCGGTTCCCGGGAGCCCGAGAAAAATGATGACGGCGAGGACGAGGTCGATAACGCCGCTGACCAGCATCCAGCCCCATTGGCCGGTGAGCTGATTGCGATGCTCGATGGCGTACATGATGGAGACAATGCCTTCGATGACGAAGAAGGCGATTAGCACCAGCGTTAGCGATATCGCTCCACTGAGCGGCCAGATCAGCAGCACGATGCCGGCGGCAATACCGATGATCGCAGAAATCAGCGACCACCAGAATCCGGGCGTATACCTCGCCCAGAACGTCGTGATCAGGCCGACGATGCCGCTGACCAGGAAGATCCAGCCGATAATGATGGTGAAGGCGACCGTCGCAATCGGCGGCAAGATGATGGCGGCGAGGCCGAGAATGACCAAAACGATTCCCTCAGCCAGAAACAGGCCCCAATGGGCATGAATTGCGCCCGCAAGCGCGCTGCCGAGGCGCTCGGCCCCTCGCTCGTTTATCGTCATAATGTGCCTCCCTGAATGCAGGCCGATTTTGGAAATGGCTAAGGCGATCGGTCTTGGATGCTTCCGAACCGCCGCCTTTTGCAATAAGTCCGTATAGACGCTTCGAAAGAGGTACGAAAATCAGTCGAATCGATAATGTTCCACAAAATTCCCCTTGTATAGAGCCCGAGCGTCACTACTTAACAACAAGCGACGTGGAGAGCCTTTGGTTTTCCGTCGCCCAAGCGGCCACGATACGGGTGACGCCGGATGTACGCGCACCTTCATTCGTGGCCGTTAGCGTTTTAAGCTCCGATCCGTCGCAAGACCGCGCGATCGATTCCTCGTTCTCCTGTCATAAGACTGTAATCGAGCGCGGTCATGAGACTGTAATAATCGCGCCAACGGGGGAGCGGCATGGCGGACACGCCCATAGATTTCGGCATTCTCGCTGGCGCCGGCGCGCCGGCGCGCGAGTACAAGGCCGGCGATGTTATTTTTCGCGAGGGCGACCCCGCGCAGGAATTGTTCGTCGTCAAAAGCGGCACGGTTGAAATCCGACTGGGCAACCGGGTTCTCGATACATTGTCCGAGCGGAGTATTTTCGGAGAAATGGCTCTGATCGATGCTAGCGCGCGTAGCGCAAGCGCGGTTGCCGCGACCGATGCCGCTGTTGTTCCGATCGGTGAGAAGCAGTTCCTGTTCTTGGTGAGCCGCACTCCCTACTTTGCGCTGAACGTCATGCGCGTCCTGGTGCGGCGTTTGCGGACCTCCAATTTGCTGGTCTGAAGCGAGCGAACTGAATTCACGCCGGGAGCTTACTGTGGCTGTTCGCCTTTGATCGGGGCTGTGTTGCGTAGCGCTGCGTTTTCGGATTCCAGCCGGACGATATTCTCGAACAGGCGCTTGCTGATCAGCTCTATAAAATAGAATCCAAATTTTGGATTTTGGAAATAAAGCTGGCGCAGCTGGCTGTAGGTGATTTCCAACAATTTGCCGGCCTCCATGCACTGTAGCGTTTGCGTGCGCGTCTTATCGGGCGACAGCATTGCGAGCTCACCGACGACCCCACCCGGCGCGATATCGATGCCGCTTTCCACAAGCCGGCATCGGCCGGAAGCGACAAAGAACATGCGGTCCGCCGGCTC
>DATNNI010000090.1:0-2015 GCA_035601915.1 Xanthobacteraceae bacterium | reverse complement strand
GGACGATCCGGTGAAGATGACTGCGGATATTCTGCTCCATCCCGGCAGGACTTTGCCTTCGGCGCCACGCGCGCGGTTTCGACAAGCGGCAACCCGCCTTTACGGCGCCGACGATCCAGCCTTTGCGTGGCGATTGTCGGCCTACCTGCCGTTGTTTGGTTGCCGCTGGGTGCTGATCATGCTCAATGAGTTTATTCCCGAGCTTTGGCGGCGGCGTACCCTTGCCGGCGACTCGGGCAGCTGGAGCGGAGCCAAGACGCGGCAACTCGGCAAAGCGCGGGATTTTCTCGCCGCTTTACCGGAAAAGTTCACGGAGTAGGAATGGCCGTATCCCAAGCAACGCAGGAAATCGACGTGACGCCGTTGTCGCTCGACGAGCGCTCCAAATATTTGCGCCGTTTGGTGGTGCGGACGCTGCACGGCGGCGAGCGCGGACACGTCGGCTCATCGATGTCGCTCGTCGAAATCATGCGCGTTTTGTACGATGACGTTTTGCGCTTTCGCGCCGACGAACCAAAATGGCGATGGCGCGACCGCATGATCCTCAGCAAGGGTCACGGTTGTATCGCGCAATACGTGATGCTGGCAGAAAAGGGTTTCATTCCATACGGAGCGTTGGACACCTTTTGCCGCCGGGATTCCATCCTTGGCGGGCATCCCGAGGCGGCCAAAATTCCCGGCGTCGAAGCCTCAACCGGTTCGCTTGGGCACGGATTATCCTACGGGGTAGGCATGGCGCTCGCCGCGCGCATCGATAAACGCGACAGCCGCATCATTGTGGTGATGGGCGACGGCGAGATCAACGAGGGCTCGGTGTGGGAGGCAGCGCTCAGCGCCGGCAAGCATCGGCTCTCCAACCTCACCGCCGTCGTTGATTATAACAAGGTGCAATCGGCTGGCCCGACAAGTGAAGTTCAAGATCTGGAGCCGCTGGCTGACAAGTGGCGCGCATTTAATTTTGCCACCGTCGACGTCGACGGCCACGATGTTGAGGCTTTGCGCAAGGTGTTTCGCCGGCTGCCGCTGACGCCCGACCGTCCGAGCGCCGTGATCTGTCACACGGTGAAGGGCAAAGGCATCGCTTTCGCCGAAAACGACGCCAACTGGCACCACAAGTCGAAGATCGGCAAGGACGTGGTCGACCGTCTCTACGCGGCCCTGGAGTAGGAGATGCGCGCCACGTGCCAAAACATGGTCTATGACCTCGCGAAACGCGACAAGCGGGTCATATTCATCGGTTCCGATCTGAGCCCGGGACTGCTCGCCGACATGAAGAAGGAGATGCCCGAGCGCTGGTACATGGAGGGCATTACCGAGGCGAATGTCATCGGCATGGCCGCCGGCTTGGCCATGGAAGGCTACGTTCCTTACGTCAACACCATCGCGACCTTCATCACGCGGCGCTGCTACGAGCAGGTGGCGGTTGACCTGTGCTTGCACGAATTGCCGGTGCGGCTGATCGGCAACGGCGGCGGCCTGGTTTATGCCCCGCTCGGGCCCACTCATCTTGCCATTGAAGATATCGCCATTATGCGGGCGCTGCCGAACATGACCGTGACCGCGGCGTGCGACGCCAAGGAGATGGTGCGGTTGATGAACTGCACTCTCGACTGGCCGCAGCCGATTTATATCCGGCTGGCAAAAGGCGGCGATCCGGTCGTCAGTCGTGAGGAGAACGGGTTTGCGATCGGCAAAGCGATCCCGATGGTGCGGGCGCGTAGCCGCCGCTCCGTCGTGTTCATGGCGACCGGAGTAATGACCACGAACTGCCTTGCGGCGGCGGATTTGCTGTCAAAAGACGGGCATGACGCTTCGGTTGTGCATTTCCATACCGTCAAGCCGCTTGATGAAGAGATGGTGCTCGAATTTGCCGAGGGTGCCGAATTGGTGGTGACCGTCGAGGAGGGGACGCGGATCGGTGGCTTCGGCAGCGCCGTGACTGACCTGCTGGTCGAAAAGCTCGGGGTGGCAATTCCGCCGGTCGTGCGGATCGGCCTTCCGGACGCTTTCCCGCA
>DATNNI010000089.1:0-2373 GCA_035601915.1 Xanthobacteraceae bacterium | reverse complement strand
CTTCTCAGTCAACATGCCCGGCGGCGAGGTGTAGATGTTGAACACCTGGTTGCAGGTTTCGCAGATCCTGCGTCCCGTGAGGCGCTTGAATAGAATCTTTAAATCCAGATTGAGGAGCACCACCGCTTCGAGCGGCTCCTTCAAGTCGGCCAGCATTTTCTGCAACGCCTCGGCCTGCGCGATATTTCTGGGAAAGCCATCCAGAATGAAGCCATTGACGGCATCCGGTTGACGTAGGCGCTCGCGAATCATGCCAAGAACGGTGGCATCGTCGACGAGTTTGCCGGCATCCATCGCCGCCTTCGCGCGCAGCCCCAATTCGGTGCCCTTGGCGCGCGCCTCGCGCAGCAAATCACCGGTGGATATTTGGGGTACGCCATAGGCTTTGACCAGCAAGGCGGATTGCGTGCCTTTGCCGGAACCCGGGGCGCCCAGTAAGACTATTCTCATGCTTTCTTTTGGTGGTAAAAGCGCGCTACCGTACCAGAGGCCGCGCCGATCGGCTATTCTGCGCGGCTTAAATCTTGGGGGGCAGTGTGGCCAGAAAGAACGCGTTTTATGCACAGTCCGGCGGAGTCACCGCGGTCATCAATGCATCCGCCTGCGGCCTGATCGAAGCCGCGCGCCGGCACTCCGGCAAAATCGGCAAGGTCTACGCCGGTCGGGACGGCATCATCGGCGCGTTGACCGAAGACATGATCGATGTCAGCAAGGAAAGCCGCGCCGCCATCAGCGCGCTGCGCTACACGCCCGGCGGCGCCTTCGGCTCGGCGCGCTACAAACTGGCCGGCATCGACAAGAATCGGGCCCAATATACGCGGCTGATCGACATATTCCGCGCGCACGACATCGGCTACTTTTTTTATAACGGCGGCAACGATTCCATGGACACGGCACAGAAAGTGTCCGAGATCGCCGTGCAAATGGACTTTCCCCTCATTTGCGTCGGGATCCCCAAGACCGTGGACAATGATTTACCGATCACCGATTGCTGCCCGGGATTCGGTTCGGTGGCCAAGTACATTGCCGTCTCGACGCGCGAAGCGGCGCTCGATGTGGCGTCCATGGCCCGAACCTCGACCAAGGTTTTTGTGCTCGAAGTGATGGGACGGCACGCCGGCTGGATTGCGGCGGCGGGCGGTTTGGCTGCGGAAAAGTCCGGCGACGCGCCGCACATCATTTTGTTTCCCGAAATCGCGTTTGATCGCGAGGCCTTTTTGGAAAAGGTGAAAGCTACGGTCGAGAAACGCGGTTACTGCGTCATCGTGGTCTCCGAAGGCGTGCAGGACGCCGACGGCAAATTCCTCGCCGAGGCCGGAACCAAGGACGCGTTCGGCCATGCCCAATTAGGCGGCGTGGGTCCGGTGGTCGCGCAGATGACCCAGCAAGCCTTCGGCTACAAATTCCACTGGGCGGTAGCGGATTACCTGCAGCGCTCGGCGCGCCACATTGCATCCAAAGTCGACGTGGAGCAGGCGTATGCCGTCGGCAAGGCCGCGCTCGAGCTGGCGCTGAAAGGCAGGAACGCCGTCATGCCGGTCATCGTCAGAAAGTCCTCGAAACCCTATCGCTGGAGCATCGGCGAAGCGCCCCTGTCCGCCATTGCCAATCAGGAAAAAAAGGTGCCGCGCGATTTCATTACGGCCGACGGCTTTGGCATCACCACCGCCTGCCGGCGCTACCTATTGCCCCTGATTGGAGGCGAAGCGTACCCTCCATACCACAACGGCCTGCCAGCTTATGTCACATTGAAGGGTGCCAGCGTTCCAAAGCGCCTGCGGACCCCGTTTGTGATATAGTCGCGTCGCTTTTTTTGACATTAAACTCTTAGTTTTCAATAACATAAGCCCCGAAGGGAACCCACATGACTCTTGATAATGCGCTATGGCTTGCGATTGCAGCCGGTGTCGTTGCAATCCTCTACGGCGTCATTTCAGTACGCTGGATATTGAAGCAGCCTGCCGGCAATGCCCGCATGCAAGAAATCGCCGCGGCAATTCAGGCGGGCGCGCGTGCCTATCTGAACCGCCAGTACTCCACCATCGCGATCGTCGGCGTCATTCTGTTTTTGGCGATTGGATTTGCGCTCGACTGGGCGACGGCCGGCGGCTTCGCAGTCGGCGCGATCCTGTCCGGATCGGCGGGCTACATCGGCATGTTCATCTCAGTGCGCGCCAATGTGCGCACCGCGCAAGCTGCCCACCATGGCGTCAATGCGGCGCTGAAGGTGGCGTTCCGCGGCGGCGCCATCACCGGCATGTTGGTGGTGGGCTTAGGGTTGCTCGGCGTCGCCGGCTATTACTTTGTCATGCTCAACGTCTTGGGCGATGCCGATACGGCATTGCGCTCGCTGGTGGGCTTAGCCTTCGGCGG